>JBEGTV010000112.1:0-7454 GCA_041179225.1 Deinococcota bacterium
TAACTGATCACCAACCACTGCAAAAAATTCGAGTGCCGCATCAAAGGTTTGGTCATCCACCGCTAAGGTCGCAATTGCCATACCACCAGCCTACCAGCTTATGAAGCACGCGACGCGATTCGGTCTTAAGCACACGACGCGATTCGCTCTTAAGCACACGGCGCAATCAGAGGTCTTAAGCCATACGCGGCGCGATTCGGTTCGGTGGGTCGGCATACTCGAGTTTTTCTAACCCCAATTTGGTTTTTAAGAACTCGAGTGCCAAGCGGTAACCCTGCGCTCCCAACCCAATAATGCTGCCTGTGCAAACAGGTGAAATCACACTGTTATGCCTAAATTCTTCTCGGGCATGAACATTACTTAAATGCACCTCGAGAACAGGCAATGACTGCCCTGCAATCGCATCACGCAAAGCATAACTATAATGCGTCCACGCTCCGGGATTTACCACAATGGCTTTATACCCAAGTTCAGCCGCCGTTTGCACCCACTCGAGCATCGCTCCTTCAAAGTTACTCTGCTGACAAACCACGCTAAAACCAAGCTCGAGACCCCATACTTTAACCTGTGCTTCAAGCTCAGCAAGGGTTTGTGCGCCGTACACTTCGGGTTGTCTCGTCCCCAGCCGATTTAGATTCGCTCCGTTCAAAACCAAGATCATAGAAAAATTGTACCATTTGAACCCAATTCTCGAGTAGAATGAAACCACAAGCCAATCGTGGCATTCTTTTTTTGAGGTGAAAATCGTGACATTACGCGAAGCCCTAGATATACTTGAATTAAATCCCAATAGTTTAGATCGTCAATTGCTGGAAAGCACCTTAAGGAAAAATCTTGAGAGCATTGAATTACGCAACGTCATGCGTTTACTCGAGGCGTACCGCAAAGCCAATGCCTTTATCAATCCAACCCTTGCCACCCACGGTGATGTGCGCGTCACCATGATAGATGAACCCATTCCCGATGGCCCACCACTCAACCAACGACCCGCCGCAAAGCGTTTATCTGATGAATCAAATCAAAAATTAAAACGCGATTTTGTCCCTGGTGCAACCTTTGATGAGTCCATCCTCAAAGCCCCACGAGTCAGCAGCCCCCCAACACTTTCAGATATGTCCGTGTTTGCCACGCAAGAAATCATGCCTAGCGATTTGCCATCGCAAACTGTCCCCACAAGAAAACCCAAGAACAACGTCTTGATCACCCCAGAAGATCGCACTCCGACAACCAAAGGTATCAGTGTGCTTTGGGCAGGATTAACGGCTGTGGCAGGGCTTGCCGCAGGGGTTTTCTTGGTCATTCCCGCACTTTCTGGATTCTTACCAAATAATTCTGGTGTACAAACAGTTGCACCACCTGCTATCACCAAACCAGTCAATACCACAAAACCAGTCGTCTCGAGCAACACCACAAAACCAGTCGTCTCGAGCAATACAACTTCTAATACAGCGCAAAGCACTCAAGCCACCAAGCTCGAGGCACAGAAATTAGCCGCGCAGAAGCTCGAGAATCAGAAATTAGCCGCACAAAAACTTGCCGCACAAAAACTCGAGAACCAGAAAATTGCCGCACAAAAACTCGAGAACCAGAAAATTGCCGCACAGAAACTTGAGAATCAGAAAATTGCTGCACAGAAATTAGCCGCTCAAAAACTTGAGGCACAAAAAGCCCAAGCCGCCAAACCCAACACATCAACCTTTACTCCCAATAACACACAAGTCCAAACCCAAGCCGCACTTCGAGCCGCCCAACGCCGTGCTGAAATTCGCGCCGAAGCCAATCGTCGTTTTTTAGCTCAACAACGCTTAGAAGCCCAACGTTTAGCTAATCAACGTGCCGAACAACTCGCTGCTACAAGACGTGCCGAACAACTCGCTGCTACAAGACGTGCCGAACAACTCGCTGCTACAAGACGTGCCGAACAACTCGCTGCTGCAAGAATCCAAGCCCAACAAGCTGCAACAAAACGGGCTAACCAACAAGCCGCCGCTAAACGCGCCAGCGTCTCAGTACGAAGCATCAATCAAGGGAGCTTTACGACTTGGGATCGTTCAGGTGCGGTTTTACGTTACTCGAGTTGGGCTGCGATTCCCGATTCGGTTCGGGCATTACCGACAGCGCAGTTTCGAGCGCAAGTCTATGTGGCATCCTCCCCTGCTAACTTACCCGGTTTACCAAGATAGGTTGTGATTATGACGCTGCGCGAAGCCATGAAGTTACTAGAACTTAATGAACGCACCCTTGACATTAGTATGCTTGATAGTGCGGCACGGCAACGCATGGATGCTTCGCAGTCTTCGTTAGAACAAGACCAAATTTTAGAAGCCTACCGTCGGGTACAAATTTTTCTTGACCCTAGTGCCGATGAACGTTTCACCATGCGTGGGTCGAATGTTCTGGCTGCCCTTTCAGAAACCACTAAAGTCCAAGCAGTAGCGGTTAAATCAGCTAAAAATTTTGATGATGACCACGAAGTGGTGATGTTAGACGATGACTTCATGTCTATCCCGCCTGAAAAGCCAATAGCACAAGCTGTGGAAGCCACAGTATTTGATCCCAATGACACAACTTTTGATTTAGAATTGGACTTTGAAGCCAAAGAACTGCCCGAATCTTTGGACTTGACGGGTTTATCCAAAGACCTCAGTGACTTAGCTCAGCCTGAAGAGTCTATCAGTCTATCTGTACCTGAAGAGTCTATCAGTCTATCTGTACCTGAAGAGTCTATCAGTCTATCTGTACCTGAAGAGTCTATCAGTCTATCTGAGTCTATTGACTCGAGTAAACCAACAATTGCATCCAAACTTTTTGATATTTCAGCCTCTATCTCATTCCCAGAAGCAATAGCGTTCCCACAATCCATGAGCTTCCCAGAGCCAATGACTGCTTCAAAGGCTGTCGTAGCATCAGAACCCAGCATTTACTCAACGGCTGAACTGCCTTTGATTTCGATGTCGGAACTAAGTTCAGAAGCTCCTATAGAAACGCCATTTCAATCATCTGGTTTCGAGTCGAACAGCACCGAAGCACATGTCGAATTTGATGATTCTTTACTTCAAGCACCCTCTGCTCGAGCCAGAGATGAAACCGCCTTAACGATCATAGATGAATCTCCACGTGATGACCTGCCTGAGAAAAATCTTGTTCCGGCTACTGCCAAACCGGTTGCTGCACCAGCCACACCAATTATCGTGCCAATCACAGCCACACCATCCCCAGCAAAACCCAAACCCAGCACCAACCAAACCGCTCAAAAGAATTCAAATACAAGCCCTGAACGCCGTGTTTCTCGAGCCGCACAAGTCTCGGGAGTGAGCAAGGCATATGTGTCACCCAAGAAAAAAATCAATAACCACCCGCCAATCTGGGCGTGGTTGATTGCCTTTGCGATATTGGTCGGCACAGGCATTTTTGCCGCTCCAACAATCATCAAACAATTTGCGGCGAATTCACCAAAAAAACCTGTGCCTAATTTAAGTGTTACTAATGTGCCACAAGCACCAGTGGTTAAGCCTGTGGTGAAACCAGTCGTTAAACCAGTCGTTAAACCAGTTGTTAAACCAAAACCTATAGCGAAACCAGTCATAGCCAAGCCTGTAGCTAAACCAGTCGCACAACCTGTGGCTAAGCCAGTTGTGCAACCAAAATCAGCCCCAGCTACTCCCCAAGTCAAACCAAGCACAACCATACCAAGCACCGTTGCCAAAACACCCAAACCAGTAGTCAGTAAACCCAAACCAGTGGTCAGTAAACCCAAACCCCCTGTGGTGCGTGATTCAAACAGTGCTGCAAATTTACCACCAATTTCAGCCGTTCCAAAACCCAAACCAGTGGTTAGTAAGCCAGTGATTAGTAAGCCCAAACCAGTGGTTAGTAAACCCAAACCCCCCGTGGTTAATAAGCCTAAACCAATACCCGTGGTCGTTCCAGCGCCAACCACTCCCCCACCCGTTGCTGCCACTACCGCTCCAGTTATGAAAATTGAACCACCCACAGAAGTGGTTGACCCTAATAACCTCACCCGAGAGCAAATTGGACGACGCTTTTTGAACGAAAAATACTTTGCCGATTGGTTAGCCAGAAAAGCCGAACTCAAATACCCCAGTTGGAACGATATTCCTATTGCCACTCAAGTCTTGGCTTATGCAGAATTCCGAGCGGCTGTGCTGATTTCATTACCGTGATTTTGCAAAATCACGGTAATGAAATCAGCGACCAGAACACAGCATCTAGCAAAAATACCATTTAAGCCAAGGTCTTGACCCGACAGCCAAGAGAACAAAACCGCTACAGTATCCCGCCCTAATGTGTTAGAAAAAAAGCTCGAGATTAACCCACCATCTCGACGTGGAATCGTTTGTGGCACAACCAAATCTGTGTCCTTACGCAGTGCCTCGAGCCAAGCGATTTCGGCTTTTAAGGCTGGCATTGGACGACGTGAATTAACATTGATTCGCAAAGCAAATTTTAAGCCATTGGTGGTATCCACACGAAAAATTGTGTTGAAATTATGGCTGATACAACGTACTCGAGCCACCTTAATCGGATACTGCTCGAGAATCATCAGTGCATCAGCTTGCAGTCGCAGTATTTGTACTGGTCTAGAAAGTTCAGCAAAAGTCATACCCCAAAACCACCCTGAGCCAATGCTTACGCAGTTTGGCGTATGCAGCCGATAGTCTAAAAACCTTAAACTAACCCCATGCAAATAAGGGATTTTACAATCACCGACTTAAACCAAGTTGTAGCAATTCAAAATGCTGTCGTGCCAAACCAAGCCCTAAGCTACGCTGAACTCGAGCATGACCTAACCAAACTCGAGGAACGGGTACGCCAAGTCTTCATTGTTGCCGAAGAAAACGATGCGGTCATAGGTGCAGCTAATTATCATCGTTTTGCTGGGTCGTACCATCCCAATAAATTTGGCATTGAAATCTGGGTGAATCCAGAACATCAGGGGCGCGGCGTTGGCAGCGCCCTTTATACTGCCTTACTGGGAAAACTCGAGCCACTCGAACCGATTTCAGTCAGTACCCAAGTCCGAGAATCCGATACTCGAGCCATGCGCTTTGCACAGTCTCGGGGTTTTCTTGAAATTAAACGCGATTTTGAAAGTTTACTGGATATTACGAATTTCTCGAGTCAGCTATACCAAGAAAAAATCTTGAGTTTAGAACAGCGCGGTCTGCAACTGATTTCATGGGCAGAAGCCGATAGCTTAGAGTGCCGCCAAGAACTGCACAGTGTTTTTTCAATTGTTCGTCATGATGTCCCAAGAGCAGAACCTCCCACACCAATTACTTTTGAATTCTTAAACGAAAATGTTTTATCAGAAAGTTTAATGCAAGCCTCGTTTTATGCCTTTGAGGACAATAAAATTATTGGTTTCACTGGTTGCTTCAGAGGCGCACATGAAGGCTGGTTAGACCAATGGCTTACCGCCACAACCAGAGCAGTTAGGGGGCGGGGTATTGCTACTGCCCTTAAAGTAAAGCAAATTGAAATGGCACAAAAACTGGGTTTTACGATTATCCGCACCGACAACGACACCCGTAACACTGGAATGCTAGCGATTAACGATAAACTTGGTTTTATACGCCAACCCGCCGTACTGGTACTAAAAAAAGAGTTTTAACCTTCGCCTTTCTTTGGAGACCTATGTTTGAGATAAAACCCTTCACCACAAACGATTACCAAGCCGTTGCAGACCTCGAGAATTCGGTGTTTACGGATGAATTTTTTACCGCCCAGAGTATCATAGATGATGATGAACGTCGTCTTGCACACACTAAACATCAGCGTTTTATGGCTTGGGTGGGTCAACAGTCGGTTGCTTACGCCGAGTATTCCCAAGACTCTGGGCAGTACCACCCGCAGCGCTTTCGGTTTTGGATCGTAGTACACCCAGAATTTCAACGCCAAGGTATCGGAACAACATTATTGACAACCCTAGAAAACGCAATTGCGGACTTTAACCCAATTGCAATTGTCAGTAGTAACCGCGAAGATAAGTTTGGCTTGGCATTCCTTAAGGCTCGAGGATTCAGCGAAAAAATGCGAACTTGGGAAAACCGAATTGATCTCCTTACTTTTGATGCCACACCGTATTTGAATCTAAGCGCAGCCTTTGAGCAGCAACACATCAAGATTCTAAGTCTCGAGCAAGTGCTAACTCAAGAAAATGCAGCCCAAAATTATTATCAGCTAACACTCGAGACCAGCCGTGACGTACCACGGGCTTACCCAATGACTGAACGCAGTTTCGAGGATTTTTCGATTTGGAATTTGGACAATCCCAAAGCCTTGAAAGCAGGCACATTTATTGCCGTGCAAGGCAGTAAGCTGATTGGATTATCGCAACTTTTTAAGTCTGATGGTGATTATTTAACCATTGGTTTAACAGCCGTGCGCCGTGAAGCTCGAGGCAAACACATTGCTTTAGCCCTGAAAGTGGCTTGTCTGGAGTGGGCAAAAGAAAATCATTATCCTGAAATTCGCACTTGGAACGACAGCAATAACTCCCCCATTTTGGCTTTGAATACCAAACTTGGTTTTAAGCAATGCCCAGCTTGGATTGAGTGCATTAAAGAATTACAAGGAGCAAACCAATGAATGGATTAACCATCAAACACAAATTAGGCAGTGGACATGCGTTTAACACCGCCGAGAGTATCTTAGCCAATCTCGAGGAGGACGTGGCAGTACGCATCCCAGAAAACGCAGTGCATAGCATCGCGGGTCATGTGGCGCACATGGCATGGTGGCAACGCCAAGTTTTACTTGATATTCAACTTGGTAAACGCCAACGCCAAAGCACCGATGAATTCCCAAGTACCGTACCACAAGAGGAATGGCAAGCGGTTAAACAAGATTTTTTAAGTGGACTCGAGGAACTAAAGCAGCACTGCGAGAATCAGAATTTAATTCAGCAAACCTATATTCACACCAACGAAACAATTGCCGAAGCGCTACTTGATTTTGCAATTCACAATGCTTATCACCTTGGACAAATTGTGCTGCTAAGGCGTTTACAAGGCGTGTGGAATAAATAATGAAGTCCCTTGGCTATAAAACAGACCTGTTCTTTCGTAGTTTTGAAGGACAAATTCAGACACGCGAAGATTACACTGTGATTCGTACTCCTAAAAATCCGACGTTTCGTTGGGGAAATTTTTTACTCTTCAAACGCGCCCCAACCAGCGCTGACCTCGAGCCGTGGCTGCAAGCATTTAAGCTCGAGCATGAAACAGCCACACACATCGCACTTGGTTGGGATGACCCTGAAAACAAAGGAGATGTGACCGCATTTACCGAAGCTGGATTTGATTTTGACCAGAGTATTGTCATGACTGCCCAAGCTGTACATCAACCGCCAAAAATCAATACCGATTGTCAAATTCGCCCACTCGAGAAACCTGATTGGCTCGAGTGGATAAAAATGGAATGCGCTGTTA
>JBEGTV010000113.1:0-7445 GCA_041179225.1 Deinococcota bacterium
AGTATTGCACCGATTCCTATAAAGCAAAGCCATAATTTTATATTCATAAAACCATCCTAGCAGAGCAATCCAGAATTTCATGAGGAACACATACATCTGCCGTTAATTTTCTTGCGATGGATTAAATGAAAGCATTACGTCTCGAGCAAAAACACCTATTGGAGAGGCTAAGTATTGTGGGCATAATTGAGTAATACGATTTTGATTTTGGTTTTCCAGCACCAATTCTATAAAAGTTGCAAATTCTCGAGCGACGGCTTTGGCTAGGTTAGGGTCGCTGGCTTGACAGTTTAGAACTTGCTGAATGGCGGTTTCATCGCGTAATCCTAAGCGCCATCCTGCGTGAACTCTGGCGACAGCCCAATGCCAATCGGCTTCTTCAGATGTTTGAGATGTTAATTCCCATGCTTTTTGGTAATCACCAAACGATAATGCCAAAATCACTTGGGTGTACTTATAATATCCATATCCATATTCGTTCTCTTCGATACTTGGAATTTCAAAGACAAAGCCATCCCCAAGTTCTAAGGTAATTCGGGTTTCCCAGACTTTTGATATTTTCTCAAGAGAATGGTCTCGAATTTTTTCCAATTCAGTTCTCGCTTCAGCCAATTTCCCTTGCCCATAAAGACAACAACCTCGGTTGTACATGGCGTATTTTTCAATATTCTGTACACCAATTCGTTTGGTCAATTTAATAGCTCGGTCTAAAACTTCAATCGCTTCATTAAATTCAGTATCCTGCATAAGAATTAGGGCTTTATTGATGTCGAGTCCTGCCAAAATACGAATGTTGCCGACACTTTCGGCAAACTTGGAGGCTTTTTCCCAACTTAAAAATGCCTCTTCTCGTAAGTTGGCAGTGTAATAAGCTGAGCCAAGTTCATTCCAAACAATGGATAAAAGATGCGTATTATTTGTGTGTTCAGCTATTTGTGTGGCTATTTTAGCAATGCTAATTTTTCGATTTTTTTGTTGTACCAAAACCGATAATACAGAAAGTGCATTGACCAAATCCTCTTTATTTAGTTCTTTTTTTGCATCTCTGACAGCTTCGAGGGCAAAGGAACGGGCTTTGAGTGGATTCTTAAATTCAAGAAGCATACTTAGACCAGCGCAAACTTGTGAGTACAAAGCATCATCTTTTTTTGGCTCACCAATAATCTCTAAAGCAGTGTCGTAATCACCAAAAAAGCGCATTGCCCGTACCAATTCTACTTTGGCTTGGGCGATTAACTTCTCGCTGTTTGGCAACCATTGAGCATGTTCAATCACATCACGCCATAAATTCTGAGCTTCTGGGATTCTTCCTGTGACGTTCAGCACTTCGCCTAGGTGGTGTTTGCCCTGCATGTGCAGCAGTTGTTGGCTTTCGGTGGCACTGTTATCGTTCTCTAAGTGATTCGCTGACTCGAGGGCAAGGCGGTAAGCACGTTCAGCTTGCGGGTAAGCAAAGGCAATTTGGGCGTTTTGTCCTGCTTGCATGGCAATTTCTAAGGCTTGAGGGTAGTTTTCGGCAGCGTACCAGTGTTCGGCTATCTCGAGTGGTTCGGCTTTACCTGTGCGTAAACTAGCAGCTTTCGCATGGAGACGTTTGCGTTTTAAGCGCATGATGCCTTGGCGAAGTAGTTCATTGTACATCGGGTGGGTGAACCTGAACCCTTCGCCGTTTGTGCCGGGGGTTTCGGCAATCAGTCTGGCTCGAGAAAGGCTTTCTAGCGCGTCTAAAGCATCATCGTCGCGCCAGTCAAGCATGGCGCGGGCATCTTCAAACCAAAATGCCCTGCCTAAAATGCTGGCGGCACGGGCAAACTCGAGAACATTAGGGTCAAGCACAGCTAAACGGTGAGCTAATAATTCGCCGAGGCTTTCGGGTAAACCAGTTAGACTTCTGTTCCATTCGTAGACTTGGGCGCGGCGTTGAATTGCGCCGTTCTCGAGCATGGCTTTAAGCCGTTCTTCAAGTACCCACGGGTTGCCACCAGCGTGAGAGACCAATTCATTCTCAAGCGCGGCTTCGATTTCACCACCGAGTAAGGCTTGCAGTAATTCAAACATTTGTTCGTCGGTTAGGGCGCTTAGGGCAATCGTTTTGCGTGGCTTAGGGAATCCCTTGGGGCTTTGCTGCCCTTCGGGTAAATCCTCGAGTCGGTAGGTGATGATCACTCGAGCATCTGGCGCGGCACGTAAGGCATGGGCAAGCAGCGCAAGGGTGCTTTCGTCTGCCCAGTGGAGGTTTTCTAGGGCAACCACGGTCAGGCTCGAGACGCGCTCTAAAAGCTCGGTGAAGGCTTCAAATAAGCGCAATCGGGCGACTTCGGCTGGGATGTTTGGGTCTGAAGGCGGGGCTGCACCAAATTGTGGCGCGATACGCGCCAGTTCGTTTTGTGAGGTTTTTGATACTTCATCAAAAATAAAGCGGTAATGTTTTTCTAGGTTTTCGATTAAGCGTTTGACCGTACCAAATGGGGTCGGGTCATCGGCAATCGCTTCGCCAATGCCAAGCCGTGCGCCACTGATTTGAGCGCGTTCGCCGAGGGCGCGAAGCAGACGGGTTTTGCCCGTGCCAACATCTCCGATGACCGTGTACAAGCCAGTTATACCAGTTTCAAAGAGTCCAGCTAAGGTCTCGAGTTCGGTTTCTCGCCCAATCAGTGGCGAGAGCAGCAGCGCGTCGGCTCGAGCCGATTGTGCTTGCATCTGCATGGTTTGGCTTAACGGGGATTCTAAGGCGCGAAGTAAGGCTTCACGTACTGCTTCGGCACTGCTTGGGCGCTCGGCTGGGTTTTTGGCAAGCATGGCGAGGCAGATGTTCTCGAGGGCTTCAGGAATGGCTGGATTGCGGGTACTTGGCGGGACTGGGGCTTGTTGGATGTGCTGCATAATCACTTGAACAATGCTGTCGCCTAAAAATGGCGGTTGTCCAGTTAAAGCCCAATACAGCACTGCGCCTAGAGCGTATAAATCGGCGCGGTAGTCGAGTTGTGCGCCTCTACATTGTTCTGGACTCATGTAAAGGGCTGTGCCGACCATTGCCCCAACTTTGGTCAGGGCAACCGTGCCTTCCATGGTTTTCGCCAGTCCAAAGTCCATTAACTTGGGTTGTCCGTCGGTGGTGACGCGAATGTTTTCTGGTTTTAAGTCGCGGTGAATCACACCTTGGGCATGAACTGCACCGAGCGCCCCAGCGATTCCAACAAAAATTCTGGTGATGGTTGGAAAATCTGGGTTTGTGCCAAGCCAATCGGATAAATCCTGCCCTTTGATAAATTCCATCACCAAAAATGGATTGCCGCGTTCTTCGCCTAGCTCGAGAACCCGCACCACATTGGGATGATCTATTTGCGACAGACTGCGAAATTCGCGGCGCATCCGAGCGCCACCAGTTAAAGCCACCATCTCGTGCATTTTTTTAATGGCGACCAATGTGCCAGTTTCGGTGTCCATGGCAAGCGTGACCTGACCCATTGCTCCAGCCCCGAGTTCACGGACAAACTGGTAACGCTGGTTTGAAGCCACGGTCATGCTTCTTATTATGACCTGTTTTTATGACATTTTTGTATGGAGTTTTGTACACGGGCAGCAAAGCGTTAAGATATGTCTAATGATCTTTCATTCCCTGCTCGAGAATGGGCTGCTATTGCTGCTCGAACCTGTGGAAAGCTCCAAACTCGTCAGTTTTGAATTGTTCGTGCCGAACGGTGCATTGACCGAAAAAATTTCAGGGAGTGGCAGTGTTTTAGACGAATGGCTGCGCCGAGGGGCTGGCTCACGCAACGCCAAAGAACTCGAGAATGCTTGGGATGACCTTGGGGCAATTCGTGGTGCTGAAATCGGACTCGAGGGCATGGAATTTAGTGTGACTTGCTTAGCCCAAGATGCGGCATCAGCCCTTGAATTGCTGTCTGATTGGGTGCTGCGTCCGCACTTAAGCACGGATGGTTTTGCGCCCAGTCTTGAGTTGGCAATGGCTGCCTTGGACAGCTTAGAAGATTCACCTGACGAATTACTGTATGCTCGGCTTTGGGAAGCCGCCTTTTGCAGTCCACATCAGCGCAGTCCGTATGGCATAAAAGCGGGTTTCTCGAGTCTCACGCCCGAATTTTTGCGATTAGATTATGCACAGCGTTGCACCCCAAAAGGCGCGATTTTAGCTTGCAGTGGAGCGCTTCAATCGCCAGAATTGCTCGAGATGGTACAACAACACTTTGGTGGGTGGTCCGGAAATGCCTTTGAAGTGCCAGAAGTGGTTTGGAATCCGCCATTCACACGCTTTGAGCCAAGGGATACTGCCCAAACTCAAATTGGGATGATTATGCCGCTTGTTGCTTTTGCCCAAACGGGCTATTACGAATCGCGGTTCGCCCTCGAGATTCTTGGCGGTGGCAACAGCAACCGCTTATTTAACGAAGTCCGAGAAAAACGCGGTTTGGTCTACGGGATTCACGCGGGAAGCAGTTTTGTGCGTGGGGCTGGAACTTTAGAAATCTTTGCCAGTTGCACCCCGAATCATACCGAAGAAACGATTACTGTAATTCTTTCAGAACTCGAGAAGTGGCGCGAAGGGGTGAGCCAAGAAGAATTCACTCGAGCCAAAGTTGGGATACAAACAGGGCTTGCCATGAGCTTAGAAAGTATTGGTGCAAGGGCAGCCTCTTGTCTGCGAGATGCACAGTTATTAGGCAGAGCCAGAGGCATAACAGAAATCCAAGCTGGACTGCAAAATGTGACTTTAGAAAACCTGAATGCTTGGTTGCAAATGCTCGACTTTAAGCAACTAAGAACCTTTGTTTTAGGCGCGGATGTGCAAACATGAAACCCTTACAGACGATTTTGCCAAACGGTTTAACAATTATTGCCCAACCAATGCCAGCCGCCCGAAGCCTAGCAATGGCGGTTGTGTTGCGCTCTGGTGCAAGGCAAGACGCGAAACTCGGTACAGCCCATTTTCTCGAGCATATGCTTTTTAAGGGCAACACTGGCTTTTCTGCCCTCGAGCTTTCTAAGGCATTCGATGCGCTGGGCGCTCATGCCAATGCCTTCACTTCGCATGAAACCACGACCTACACGGCTTGTGGGTTGCCACAAATTCAGTCGGAACTGACCTCGTTACTACTTGGAATGCAAACCCCACGTTTAGATTTATCTGATATTGAACTTGAACGCCAAGTGATTCTCGAGGAAATCGAATTGTACCGCGACGACCCGATGAGTCTGGCACTCGAGCGCAGTGCTGCCCATTATTTTCAGGCGCATCCGCTCGGAAGACCCGTGATTGGCACAAGCAGTACAGTTGCCAGTATCTCGCAAACAGATTTACAAACGTACCTGAATAACCATTACACCACCAGCAATATGGTTTTGGCAGTTTGTGGGATTTTTGATTGGCAGCAGTTACTTGAAGATGCACAAGCCTTTAGCGAAAAATTACCAATTGGGCAACCCCTCGAGACTGGCAGTATTGAATTAAATCCGCAACAAGGACTAATCCATGTTCCACACGACTGTACCCACAATCAAATCAGTTTTATTGCCTGTGGCTTTAAGGCTGGTCATGCCCTCGAGTTACCCGCCGCGATTGCTTCGCGGATTATCGGAGACTCAGAAAATTCAAGGTTTGCTTGGGCTTTGGTAGATGATGGCACTGCCCTTTCCGCCAGTTTAGAACACGAAGGACACACCGACCTAGGCGCGTTTTATGGTTCGCTCGAGTGCGCCCCAGAAGACACCCAAGAATGCTTAGAGCGTTTGTACAGCCAACTAAAAACGGTGCGCCAAAATGGGATTGCGGCGGCAGAACTAAGCCGAATGAAACGTAAACTTGAAGTTGGTTTAGCGCTGCGGCTCGAGACCCCAAGTGCTTGGTTAGGTGCGTTTAGTGAAGATTACGTGCTGCAAAATGACTTACGCGAACCGAGTGCGGTACTCGAGGAATTAAGCGCTGTGAGTTTAGAAGAAGTCAATGCTGCGCTATTTGAAAGTGGTCTCGAGCAGCCGTTCATTGTGAATTTGGGCGCAGTGGCATGAGCCAAAGCTCGAGAAAGATGTAAAAGAAAGCAAAACTGTGTACTCGAGTAAACCTCTTCTGCTCTACTTGTGATTTTCCTAGGAACTGCTACACGGCAAAGCATGATTCCGACTTCGCCAAAAACTTATGAAAACCAATAAAGCACTGTAGATTTTCTGCTCGAGATGGCAGACCGTAGTGCCAAAGAAGTACCTGCGGCTGAACTCGAGAAATTACCAAAAGATGGTGGAGAAAACCTAGACCATTACCTGTACAAAGCGCCTAAGAAAAATCTAGGAAGACTATCATGACCCAATATCAACGCATTCTTGAGACATGGCAGAACCTGAGTTTTGATTTGCGCGAACCGCAAACGCAAAGCGAATACCTAACCCTGCTCGAGTTTACGCAACAATTGACCGATGAACACAGCGTAGAAAGCGAACCGATAAAAACACTTTTTTGGTTAGCTTGTGAATACTTGCGGCGTTGGGAAGTGCTGCATGACCCGTGGGCAAGCCAAGCAATGGCATAAGCCAAAGCGCTTTTTCTCGAGAATATGTTACCATTCTTGGTATGACACAAGTGCTAGAAAAAGCCATTCAGTCTTTGAATACCTTACCAGAGGCAACCCAAAATCAGATTGCAATGCGTTTACTTGAGGAAATTGAGGATTTAAGTCAACCACAAATAACGCAAGAAGAATGGGACGTGCAACTCGAGCAGGACTTAAAAGCAGGTCATTTAGATGCGCTCATGGCAGAGGCGCAAGCAGATTACTCGGCTGGACGGGTTTCAAAACGGTGAATCACCAAACTACCCCAAGATTCTGGGCATTTTATTACGCATTACCACTCGAGATACAGCGTTTAGCCAATAAACAACACGCGCTACTCGAGAAATAAGGTAAAGGCTGAAACGTCAGAGAAGATCAAGTTGGACCAGATACGACTCGAGAGCCGATTCCCACCAAGAGTAACCATTATGTTTTGACAAACGAATCAATTTGGACTGTTTCACCAAAACCACACGCCGTAGGGTTCGTTCTGAATTGTCATGAACACTGAGCAAGTCTACCAATTCAGCCGCCAAAGCCAAATTTACCATCGAACGCTGATACCGCCTGAGAATATCGGTTTCAGGGACATCATGTCCACCTGCCTGAACACGACTTGCTACGCGCTGGACATTCAAGACCGGGTTTGCCAAACCAACATACAGTAACCGTACTACCCAGCCACGGGCTTTGGCGGCTTGTATCAACTCAAGGTTTCCACCACTGGATAGGGTTGTCTCGAGGGCAAAGCTTTGACCTGAACGCAAAAATTCTTGTTGTTTTTGCAAAACGTACCGCGCTGCTTGGATGGCTGCTTTTTGTGGATTCAAAGGATTCAAATCCCGTGCAACAGCATCAGGGTCAAGCAAAATGCTCGAGGTC
>JBEGTV010000114.1:0-7432 GCA_041179225.1 Deinococcota bacterium
TACCACCAGACAGCCAGTACACTGATTTTAATTGGGAAATCTATCCTGATGGTTTACGTGAATGTCTCGAGCGAGTCCAAAACGAGTACAACCCCAAAGCGTTGTACATCACCGAAAATGGGGCGTGCTATGACGATGACATCAATGCCGAAGGTGTGGTGGCTGACCACAAACGCCAAAAATACCTCGAGCAGCACTTAGAAGCTGCCCATCAAGCCCGCAGCAATGGCGCAAAACTCGAGGGGTACTTTGCTTGGAGTTTAATGGATAATTTTGAATGGGCAGAAGGCTACAGCCGACGTTTTGGTTTGGTGCATGTGGATTTTGAGACCCAAAAACGCACCCCCAAATTATCGGAACATTGGTATAAAAACTTTTTAGGCAACCCATGAACCCGATTTCTTTTATCAGTGCTAATTTTGTGGCTCGAGAACTTGATTACAACATGACCGAAGGCTGGATGCAGGGCGACACCGCCACCCAAGAATTATTTAAGCCAATTAAAACCTTTGAAGCACGGTTTACCCAGATGCTTGCAGAAATTAAAAGCATGGGATTTAGCAGCCTCGACTTATGGGGGGCGCACCTCCACCCAAACTGGGCAACCCCCGAACACTTGGGAATAGCAAAAAACGCCCTTCGAGAACATGATTTAACCGTCACTAGCCTTGCAGCTTGGTGTGGCGACCTTGAAGCCCTAAAAGGTTTTACTCGAGTTGCCAATGCGCTTAATACAACCATTATCGCTGGCGGTGCGCCTGTGCTGACTCAGGCTCGAGTCGAAACACTGCATATTTTGCGCCAGACTGGGGTTAAAATTGCGATAGAAAACCACCCCGAAAAAAATGCTTCGGAAGTTCTAGCCCAGATTGGTTCAGACCACGATTTGATCGGCGCAGCCCCCGATACAGGTTGGTGGGGAACGCAAAACATGGACAGCCCAACTGCCCTGCGTGAACTGGGACAGCATATTTTGATTGTTCATTTTAAGGATGTTAAAGAGGTTGGAACGCACCACACCTGCCGTTTTGGGGATGGGATTGTCAATCTTAAAAGTAGCCTAGAAGCCCTGCAAGAAATCGGTTACACGGGTGTTCTTGGTATCGAACACGAACCAGAAGAACACAATCCAAGGGCTGATATTGTCTACAGCAAAACCTTGCTCGAGACTTGGCTAGGGGGCAATTGATGAAACTAGCCATCATTGGTTGTGGCAACATCGCTGGACCATATTCCAAAGACCTGCAACAACATGCTGACCTCGAGATTGTTGGATTCTATGACCTTGATCCACAAAAAGCCCAGCAATTTGCTGACAAATACGGCGGTCTTGTCTACCCAACTCTTGAAGCAGCCCTGCAAGACCCAAAAGTTGAAATGATTATCGATCTAACCATTTTTAATGCCCATTATGAGGTGGTGAAAGCAGGTTTATTAGCAGGAAAACATGTCTACAGCGAAAAACCCTTGGCACTTGAGGCAGCCCAAGCCTTTGAATTGGTACAATTGGCAGAACAAGTTGGTCAGCGCCTAGCTTGCGCGCCAATTACTTTTTTAGGTGAAGCCCAACAAACAGCCATGCAGACCATTCGCCAAGGAAAAATCGGGCAATTGCGGGTCATTTACGCCGAAGTCAACCACGGACGAATCGAATCTTGGCATCCAAACCCAGCCCCATTTTACGCGGTTGGTCCGATGCTTGATGTCGGGGTTTACCCATTAACGCTGGTCACGGCGCTGCTTGGTGCTGCGATTCGCTTAAGCAGTTTTGCCACCACTTTGCATCCCAACCGGATCAGTCATGACGGGACAGAATTTAAGGTGGACAGTCCAGATTTTTATGTGGTCAATCTTGAATTCCCAAATAACATCATCATGCGTTTAACTTGTAATTTTTATGTTTCTGGTAAAAGTAAACAAGCCGAAAGCATCGAATTTCATGGCGACCAAAGTTCCTTGTACCTCGAGTCTTGGTTTGCAGCCAACTGCCGTTTAGAAAAAGCTGATTTTGGTGAAAGTAATTACCAAAGCCTGCCTTTAGCGCAAGAACCGACCAGCCATATAGACTGGTCTCGAGGGATAAAGTGCAATCCAAGAAAACCGTGTTTCTCGGGTGACAGGAGCGCAAGCGGCGCATATTGTCGAAATCCTTGAAGCGGCGAACATCAGCGCAAAAAGTGGTCGTCCAGTGGATTTATATTCTACTTTTGAACCACCCGCCCCGATGGACTGGGCAAAATAAATTTATTGGGTGTTCAAAAGTTGTAAACTAAGTCATGGGGTTGTTTTTTGACTGAATCGGCGGAACAACTGGCTTTGCGTGAGCGTTTAGAGCGTGGGCAAACCTTGCTTTTTGCGGCAAGAAATAGCTTGGAGCGTTTACAAGCCTATCTGCTGATTGGTGACTCCCAACATGACCTCGCCGAGTATCAAGCAGCCCAAGAAACCTTTCTGAAAGCCGAAGCCTTGGCGCGGTTACTCGAGAATCCACAATGGATTGCCGAAGCACTGGTTGGTCGGGTGCGGGTGGCAGGTGGTCAATCGCAGTATGCCGAAGTTATTAAAGCGGCTAGAGAAGCTGTCGCACTGGCGCGACAGGCGGGTGACTCGAGTACACTGGCTAAAACTTTGTACTGGTTAGGCAATACCGAATTTTACTTGGGGAGCTTATCCACTGCTCGGGGTCATCTCGAGGAATCGCTGAAAGTCGTGGCTTTAACAGGCGACCCATTGCGTCTTGCCAGTACCATGACTTTACTTGGACGACTCGAGGGACAAGCTGGGCGTTTAAGCAGGCGTATTGAACTCCTGCAAGAAGCCCTGAAAATCAATTTGGAATTTGGTTATCAAAAGGGCATTGCCATGTGCTTAACGGGTTTAAGTTGGAGTACCTTATTGGATGGGCAGTACAGCGAATCGGAGCGTTTATCGCAGCAAAGTCTGACATTGTTTCGGCAACAAGGCTCGAAATGGGCAATTGCTAATGCCTTACTGAATTTAAGCCATGCCCAAACTGCACAAGGGAACATAAATGCTGCTAAAATCAATTTATTAGAAGCCTTTGATATTGCCACCCAAATCAATTCGGCGAATTTACTGCTCGAGTTACTGGTTGCAGCAGCCCGAACCGAAGCCAATGTGCTACTGGCGCGGCAATGGGTGCGGATTGCGGTGATGCACCCGAATAGCACTGCCGAGCTTCGCAGTTTTGCCGCCCCAGACATTGAACGTTTAGAAGTCGCCTTAAAACCCGTGGATGAAGCCTCATTAAAAAACAGTTTGGCTGAGGTCAAAAAGCAGCTACTAGCTGTTAGCGACTAGCTATTGTTGTCCTAAACGCATTCCCTGAGTATTTACTTTATTCGGCGGCAACGGCTCGGATAAACGCTCCTTGGCGCAACGCCATTAAAAGCGCTCCAGCCCCCCAAGCGCCAGCCAACAACCATAAAGTGACAGCCAAGGCGGGAAGTAGCATGGCAAGCGCAAACAGCCCTAAGCCCGGCAGCAACAACAGCGCACTGTTAGGAATTATTTTTTGCCCCAACATGACAATCGCAATGGCTGCTCCGCTCGAGAACGCAATAACAGTAAAAATCCCTAAAACCAAAGCAAATGGTGTGCCAAGTACACTTAGTCCACCCAAAGCAACCACTGGCACAGTTAAAAAAAGCAGCAGTAAACCCAATCCAAGAGAACGCCCAGCGTCTTTATGAAAAGCGGGTTGTAGACTTTGTTGGACTCGAGGCAGCAGCACCAGAACAGCCGCCAGCACACTCAGTAAGCCAAAGTACCACCATTGCCAACTGCCTACCGTAATCAGGTTACGAAGCGGACGGAAAGCACTGGCAGCACTTAAACCGGGTAAAGCAAAACTTTTTTGATTGATGTTTTGAGAACCAGAACTTAACTGCCCCAGCACCGCACTGGCAGCTTGAACACTTGTGCCTTCAGGAAGATTCACATCGCCTAAAAAGGTCAACACCCGCCCTGAAACCCTTGCGCCACGCTCGAGACGAACGCTGCCACCTATCGCAATCACATCGCCGCGCACCTCGGAAGCCACGGTAATATCACCAGCAAAACGCACCACACTGGCAAGTTGTACCGCACCATCAATGCGAGTATTGCCGAACCAACCCGAAAGTTGTGGCACAACAAAAGCCGCCGCCACTCCAAAAGCTGCCACTGCCGCAGGAAAACGCACCACGCGCTGCGCCAAGGTTGCCACGACTGCAAAAAGCGCCACCAGTGCCACAGGCAACACCAAGGATTCTGGTAAGGAACGCAACACCTCGAATAATGCCACCCCAGCCGCTTGAGCGTCCGTCCAAGTTAATGCCCCAAAAGCCAAGGCAACACCAGCCAGTAATGTTCCTAAAAAGTACAATGGAGTACGGTCATGCTCGGCGTTGATGGCGGCTTCCTTGGCGATGTTTTTAGCAACTCGAGCCGCAAAAAAAGCAGGAGCTTGAACCGAAGGCAATACTGCCAAAGGATTAACCTGACTCGAGATTTGACTGGCGATTTGAACAGCAAATTCGGGTGGGGCTTTGACTAACTCGAGAACAGCCAACGGGTTAGCTGCCAAAGCAATTTTACTCGAGATTATTTTGGCAAATTGGGGTGGTGCTTCTACGGCTTGGTAATTGAGCAACGGATTTTCTTGGGCTTCTAAAGCAATTTTTTGAGCTAAATTAGCGGCAAAATCGGGTGGCGGATGGGCATTACCCAGCGTCGTCATTTGTGCCGACAGCGCAATCCGTTCGGCTACAGAACGTGCAAAGCTCTCCGAGATTTGAGGGGTCTCGAGTTTGGTCAATAACAATTCTAATCGGTCTTGGGTCATTCGAGCATCACCCGCCCAGTCAAGGCTTTTTCGAGCATTTCTTTACCGCGAAAAACACGGCTTTTGGCTGTGCCAATGGCACAATTTTGTACTTGGGCAATCTCTTCGTAAGATTGATCCTGCATAAATCGCAATAACACCGCACTGCGGTACTCCTCGGGTAACTCGAGCAATGCCGCCCGAACCCGTTCGGCATTTTGGGCAACTTCAGCGTTTTTGACTGCCGAAGCGGTGTTGGTGACAGGTTCATAGCCATGATCTTCAAAGGCTTCCTCGAGCGAAAACTGTCCGTGGCTTTTACGTCGGTGCTTTTCAATTTGTACATTGCGAGCAATCGTGTATAACCACGGCAAAAGCGGTTCGCCCGCCCTAAATGTACCAATCCCTTTCCAAGCCCTAAAAAAAGTTTCTTGACATAAATCCAGTGCTTCTTCGTAATTGCCCTCGAGATGAAATAAGTAATTCAGCATTCGATCCTGATGAAGACGAATTAAACCCTCCCACGCGACTTGATCACCAAGCCGTAACTCCTCGAGCAAGGAAAACTCGAGGCTATGGGATTCGGGGCGGGGCATGGTTTGAGCGGCAAAGTCCGACACGATGACTATTCTACGCGCTTAAAGAACAAAAAGTTCCCTTACCCTTCTTGCCAAGTTGGTAATAAATCCTGCATGGCAGGTTCAAGCAGTGCATAGACCGCTTCGTAATCAGCAAAAGTGCCATACCACGGGTCTGGAACATCAATATGCTCAAGCATTGGTTTAATTGTGGCATTTGGGAAACGCTGTTGTAACTGCTTTGCAATGAACTTGGTGGCTGCAAAAATTAGATCATATTCGGCATCTGTGGCTTGTATTTGCCGAGCGCTGTGCTTAAAAGCAGCGCTGTGCCGCTCGAGAATTCGGCGGGTATTGGGGTGCATATCCTCGCCATTATGTTCAGCCGAAAGACCAGCTGAATCTATTTGCCAATCCAAATGCTGTTCGGCAACCATGCGCCGTAAAATCCCTTCTGCCATTGGGCTACGGCAGATATTGCCATAACAAACAAATAAAACTTTCATTCAAGCCAGTCTCCCTGCAACTCTCGTGCCACATGATACCCATGCTGCTCGAGGTAAGTCTGCACATCCTGCCCGTGCTGAGCGTCACGCACTTCAAGTACCAGTTCAACCCCAACTTTGCCAAGCGGCGCAAGCCATAAGGCGCGTCGGTGAAAAATATCAATGATATTCGCCCCTGCCTCAGCCACGCGGTCGGTAATCTGAGCCAATGCGCCCGGACGATCAATCACTGCGAGCTTAAACAACACATACCGCCCTTGGCGCACCATCACTTGCTCGAGAACCCGCGCTAATAAATTCGGGTCTATGTTGCCACCACACAAAAGCGCACAAATCGTTTGACCAGTCTTAAATTCAATCTTACCCGATAAAAGCGCTGCCAATCCTGCCGCTCCAGCCCCTTCAACCACCAATCTAGCACTGGAAACACTATGGGCAATCGCCCTCGCAATCTCATCATCGGAGACCTCGAGAACATCGTCTACCAAATCTCTGATGATCGGCAAAGTCAGTTCGCCAGGGCGTTTAACAGCAATACCATCAGCAATCGTTTGGGCTGCTTTCACTGCAATCGGCAGTCCCGCCGCTAAACTTGGTTTAATCGAAGCACAGCCTAAAGCCTGCACCCCAATAATTTTTGTGTTTGGTTTAAGCGCTTTTATCGCCGTGGCAATCCCCGCAATGAGTCCGCCACCACCAATTGGCACAAGTAAAATATCTAAATTGGGCAGTGCTTCAAGTATTTCTAAACCCAATGTACCTTGTCCAGCCATAATCAAAGGATCATTGAAAGCATGAACAAAAGTAAACTCATGTTCAGAGGCTAAATCCCGAGCGTGTTGCGCCGCATCATCAAAACTTGTTCCCTCGAGAATCACAGTTGCACCGTAACTGCGAGTGGCTTGGATTTTGGTCAGTGGTGCAAAGGTTGGCATGACAATCGTGGCTTCAACCCCATGCAAAGCTGCCGCCATTGCCACGCCTTGGGCATGATTACCCGCCGAGGGTGCAATCACACCCTTGGCACGTTCGGCTTCGGTTAGCGATGAAATTTTATTAAACGCTCCACGCACCTTAAAACTACCGCTTTTTTGCAGACACTCGGCTTTTAAGAAGACTGGTGTTCCCAAAGTCTTGGAAAGCAAATCATCACGCAGCATTGGCGTTTGATTGATACTTTCTCGCACCCGCAAACGGGCTGCGAGAATATGCTCAAGTTGAATCATGGCAGTAGTCTAAAGCGCAACAGCCACCGAGAGCAACCTGTTTTATTGCGTTTAATTCCAATAAAAATAAGATTTATTGCGTTTTCACCAAACCCAGTGTCCGCAGTAATTCATCACCAACAATAAATTCTTCGTCTAGCCCAACTTGTAAAAGCGTACAAGCTCGCTCAGCATAAAAATCTTTAATTGCTTGCCAAGCTGCTTCTTCGGAGGCAAAAGGTTCGTTCATTTCAAGGTCAAGCACTGTTTCTAAAGGGTCTTCAAAGAACTCTTGGCTTCGCAACGCCTCGACAAAAG
>JBEGTV010000115.1:0-7407 GCA_041179225.1 Deinococcota bacterium
CTTTTCGTGCCATGCTGCGAAACTCGAGCAAACCCCAAATCACAGCTACAGCAATCATTAAAGTTAATGTAATCCAACCCGCCCAAGTGCAAACTACGACAGTCGAAAAAGCCACCAATGACCAAACGATTCGTTGGGGAAGGGTACTGAATGCACCAGATTTTGTTGCCATCGGGCAGAGATTACCATTTTATGGGTTTTGAAGTGAATCCCAATGGTTTTTGCATGGCTTAAGTTTTGGTTTTGCCAATAATTACCAAAAGTTTTAATAAATAATTTAATTCTTAAATTCTCAAGAAAAAAGGATTTTGTAATTTGATGATGATTATTGCTTTTAGAGCGATGTTTTTGATAAAGCTTAAAATTCTTTGTAGGTTAGTGATTTTATAATGCTTGACAATTTTCAAAATATAAGTAAATATATTGCATAATTTATATAGATTATTGCCAAGGAGAATCATATGAAACAAGAAACCCGTATCCTCGAGTTGGTCGAAAAAGGCGCAATCACCTTTGATCAAGCCCAAGAATTGCTCGAGACACTACAAGCCAGCCAAAACATCACGCCAAAAGAAGAATTCCCATTTGTTATGCCCGTACCTCGAGTTGCCCCAAGTCCACCCGTGCCACCTGTTCCTCCCGTTCCACCTATGCCACGCATGACAGCTTCACGCTCAGGCAGACCTTTAAGTGGCAATCAGGGGGTTTTTAGTTTCGATCAGATTGTTCAACTTGGACAATTTGGCATCAAACCCGATTATGTGACAAAACTGCGTGAAGCTGGGCTGGATAATATTGCATTCCAAGACATCTTGCGCCTTGGTCAACACGGCGTTAAGCCCGAGTATGTACGTCAGTTACAAGATATTTTTAGCCAAATCGAAAATCAGCCTTTAACTTTGCAAGAAATCATCAGGCTTGCCCAATTTGGGGTTAAACCAGCTTATGTTATAGAACTCTTGCAGATTAAACAAGAATTGGGACTCGAGCCGCTCAGTTTAGAACAAGTCACTCGCTTAGCTCAGCACGGAGTTAAACCACAATACATTCGTGAAATGCACGACTCGGGAATGCTCGATATGGAAAGTCTAAGCATTGAAGGCAACAAAGACCGAATCCGCCAACAACGTGAAGAATTCAGATACCAACGCGAACAAATGCGTGAACAACGCGAAGCCGAACGCGAATTGCGCGAAAAAGAACGAGAAATAGCCGATCAGCACCGCGAATTTGCCGAAAAAGAACGAGAGATTACCAACCAGCAACGTGAAATTGCCCGTATTCAAGCCAAGCAAGCTGTGATTGCCGAACAACTGGCACAAGCCAAAAGCAACAAAGAACGAGAACGCCGTGAAGAACAACTCGAGGAAATCCTAGAAGAACTTGAAGAAGCCCATGAAAACCTAGCCGAAGCCCATGAAGAACTCGAAGAAGCCCATGAAGAACTTGCCGAAGCCCTGAGCGAACTCGAAGAAGCCCGTGCCGAATTTGCAGCCGAATACGGACAAGTGAGTAAACCACAGACTGTCACAAAAACCCGTACCTCTGTCACCACCGAAACTCGAGTTGAATATGCAGAACCAGACCCGAGTCCAACACCCTTAATTATAGACAGCGCTTATGATTTTCAAGAACAACTTGCTCACCTTGAGCCGAATGCAAAAAAAGCCGCCCTTGAAGAACTCCTTGCCGATACCAACGCCGCTCTTGGCGTAACCCAAGACGAGAGTGAACGCAAAAACTTACAAAACTTGATTTCGCAATTGCAAGCCGACTTGGGTAAACTCGAGGCATGAATAAATATCCTCTGATCACCAAAGACCCGATAACTGGCGAAGAATTGACCGTCACTCGGCTCGAGAATAAACAACGTGGACTTGTGCTAGAAGGCGAATTTGCCTTGGGCTGGGTTGGTAAACTGACCTTTGAACAACTCGAATTCGCTGGTTTACTGCTGCGTTTTAGGGGCAATGTCCAACGCCTTGCCGAAGCTCTAGGCGTAAGTTACAACACCGCCAGAGCCAGACTAGACGCGATTGTTGAAGCCCTAGGCGAAGCCGACCCACAAACCTCAGATGATGTCCTGACCCAACTTGAACGCGGCGAACTGAGTTTTCAAGAAGCCTTAGCCCAGATTAAGGTAAAAAGGTAAAAAGGCAAAGGGCGAAAGGCGAAAGGCGAAAGTAAAAACCTTTGCCTTTCGCCTGCTTTTCTACCCTTTTAACCTATGCCTTTAACTGGTACACTCTACAAGCTATGGCAGACATAACCCCATTACTGACCCTTGAAACCCTCTCGGCGTACCTCAAAAAACGCGATGTCAACCACGAAATCGAACAGCAAGACCAGAACCGCTTTATTCGCATGAACTGGAAGTTTGAAATGGGCGACGCGGGCGTAATTCTTAGCCTCAACGATGCCCAAGGTGGCACAAGTCGCCTCGAGATTACTTGTGTGACCCACAACCAATACCGTGGTCGTCGGGCGCAAGTTGTCGAAATGCTGACTGTCCGTAACCGCGAACGGGCTTTTACCCGCAGCATGGACGAAGATGGCAATATGTTCCTCGAGTACATTGGTTTCTACCCGTCATTTATGCCGTTTCCAGAAGAACTCTTTGAAACCATTTTTGGTGGCGCACTGGTTCACTTCCAAGACGATTACGCCACCCTTGAAGGCGTTCCAAGCCCAGCCGCTCAAGCCCAAGCGTAAGGAGCATAGGGAAAAAGGTTAAAGGTTTCGTCCTTTTCCCTTTTCCCTTTTTTTATGCCTCTCCCCTATCCGATTGATCATATTGGCATTGCTACCCCGAATCTTGAACTTGGTAGCTTGCCTTATTCTGCGATTGGCTTAACAGCCTTGCCCGATGAAGAAGTGCCGAGTCAGAAAGTTTTGGTGCGGGCTTTTCAAGCTGGCGAAAGTTTAATTGAACTGCTTGCCCCAACTGATCCGAGTAGCCCCATTGCCGTATTCCTCGAGAAACGTGGCGCGGGAATGCACCATATTGCACTGCGAGTGAATAACCTCGAGACAGAAATTCTACGACTCGAGGCAGATGGCGCAGTTTTTATTAGTAAAGAACCTCGAGTGGGTCGGGCAGGTACAAGGGTGGTGTTTTTGCATCCTAAGTGGAGTGCTGGAACTTTAATTGAACTGGTAGAACACACCCATGTATGAACTGGTAGAACACACCCATGTATGAACTGGTAGAACACACCCATGTATGAACTGGTAGAACACACCCATGTATGAACTGGTTAATCGTTTGCACACATGAAAAAAATGTACCAGAAGCTCTTTTTCTTCTTTCTCTTGCCTGTCTGGTACAATACTTCGCAAGGTGATTCGTAATTACTTCAAGCTCGGATGGTGGTTTCTCGCGTTTTTACACGTTGGGATAATCTGGGCTTTCTCGAGTCGCACAGGTACAGAAGTGGGTTTACCCGCTCCTTATGACAAAGCAGCTCATTTTTTTAGTTTTGCACTGCTTGGATTTTTGTTTGCCAAAGCCTTTAACAATCCTCGAATCGGATTTGTGGTTGCAGCCCTTTACGGCATTGGCGACGAAATCCATCAAAGTTTTGTGCCAATGCGCCAAGCCGACTTCTGGGATTGGGTGGCAGATGCTTTAGGTGCATATTTTGGCTCTGGGAGTATTAAAGTGATTGAAAAACCAAGCCCAAGGCTCGAGACTAAAATGCCTTCAACCCCCACAGAACAACTCGTTGAACCAGAAGAACAACCCGTGGTATTGCAAAAAAGATAAAGAGATAAAAGATCAGTACCACAAAGTAAACGAACATTTGAAGCAATCAACACAAAATAAGTTTTTGAACCATACTGCCAGCAATTGCTAGGGGGTTTACTTTGGTAAATTCTTTTGTAGGTAACGCAACCAATTTCCACCCATCACCCCAGCCTGATATTCTGGCGGTACAACCGCCCCAATTTTTTCAAGGTCGCAGATGGTATCAAATCCATTGGGGGCTTCTTTTGCACCAAAACCACCATCAGAATCTGAACCAATCCCCATACGCTGCCAACCAACAATACTTGCCATATGGGTCAAATGGGCTTTGACTTGATGCTCAAAAGTCACTTCTACACTACGGTTTTCTCGAGTCCAACGCGGGTCAAGAAAAGCGTTGAGCATCACCACACCAACTCGTCCGTCTCGAGCCGCGATTTCTAGCAGCATTGAGTCGGTTAAATGCCGATTGCTGGTAGCACGAAGCGCAAAAGCATTGCTGTGTGAAGCAATTAAGCGAGTGATACCCACATCTAAGCTCTGCCAGAAGGCTTCCCAACTTTGGTGTGAAGCATCGAGAATCATCTTTTTATTTTCAATACTTGCAATCAGTTCACGTCCAATTTCGGTTAAACCACCAGGCATTTCTGTACCACCTGCGTAACGAGTCCGTCCCCAACTTGTGCCAATTATTCGCACCCCACGCCCATACCAATACTCGAGTTCCGACGGGTTACGAATTGGGTCTGCACCTTCCATGAGAATAACCAAACCCGTGATTTTATCGCTCTGCCATAACTCAAGGTGATGAGTTAAATCAGTTTGGCTTGTAATGATTCGCACCGCACCACGTTTCGCCCAACCTTCATAGATCTCGAGTTGGGCTAAGGCTTGAATATGGGCTTCATCGGGCGTGCTGTACCCATTTGGATCAAGTACCCCCGGTTTAGTCCATTGCAAGGCTGGCGAAGCAAAAAGCGTCGCAAAGGCAACTGCCACACCTGCTTGACGCATGGCTGGTAAGGTTGTGGTACACAAACCGTGTTCTTGATTTGGCTCGAGAACCCGAATTTCATGTGGGGTTTTATGCTCGAGGTCACGTCCATAAAATACTGCTCCAAACGCCAAATCTAAATGGGCATCTACAATCATGGGGCAGTATACGCTTGGCTCAACTTTCAGTGCTGGCTTCTTCTTCCATTTCAGCCGCTTTGTCTTGTACCCAACGGCGGTACACTTCGGCTTTATAGTCGGCGGCTTTCGAGCGGTTGACAAACACAGCAATTGCCCCGTAAAACGATACTAAAAGCGCTAATAGTTGCAAAACTGGATTGAACTGCAAGGCAAAAAAGAGAATGAAACCAATCGGAATTGCCCAACCCGAAAATGGCAATAAACTCGGTTGTGATTGCCCACTCCACTTCTCGAGTTCGGCTAAGGTCATGAATTCAATTGACTCTTTACCTTCGGCAAACGTTGCCCACTTTCCAGCTTCGGCGGTCTGATTCATGAGGTATTGTACGAGAAGAGCAGAAAAAAGTAATGGGATGAAAGAGAAATTTCTCTTTCATCCCATGATTCATGGGCTTACTTGGTTTTGAAGACGCGAACAGCGTTGGAGTTCGGTGTCGGCTGACCATTCCACCAGTTGTACACATTTTTACGGGTGGCTGCGATGTAAGGGGCGCTAAATGCCCAAATTCCGGGGACTTGATCAGCAAGCATAATTTGCATGGCGGCATATAAACGGTAACGTTCGGCATCGGTGCTGGCAACAAGGGCTTTGTCGTTCAGGGCTTTGTATGGGGCGTTATTCCAATTGAAGTAATAACCATCGCGGGCATAACGGTCTAAGTCAAAGGATTCAGCATGACCGATGATTGTCAGGTCGTAATCTTTATTGAGGAATACCTTTTGAATCCAAGTGTTAAACGGCACAAGTTCGATTTCGGCAGTCACACCAACATTGGCGAGTTGCTGAGCATAGATTTCGGCGGTGCGGCGTTCAATTGGAAATTCGTTGGCAACTGTAAATTTGACCTTCAGGTTGGTCTGACCTGCTTGGGCAAGCCATTTTTTAGCTTGTTCTGGGTTGTACGGATTGCGGTTATTAAGGTCAATGTAATACTGCTGACCGGGCGAGTTGAAACTGCCAATCAAAGCGCCATAACCAAAGAAACCACCCTGAACAATGGCTTTTTTATCCATCGCGGCAGTAAATGCCCGACGCACCCGAATATCATCAAATGGTTTGCGTTTATTGTTCATTGAAACTGTAATTTCACCACTCGAGCTGCCAACCAACACATTAAAGTCTTTTTTCAGGCTTTCGACTTGTTCGGCAGGAACATTATAACCAATCACATCAATGTCGCCAGAGCGCAAACCAGCGATTTTGGCATTTTGGTCATCGCCAAGAAACCGAAACGTCACATTATCCAAGTACGGCAAGTTCGCCACATGGTAAGCATGACGATCCAAACGCACATTGACCCCACGATTCCACGCGCCGAGCTTAAACGGTCCTGTACCAATTGGATTGGTTTTGAGTTTTTCACGTCCAGCAGCCGTTGCAAACATTTCGTTTGGTTGAATCGTGCTTTCGGCTCGAGCCAAGTTATACAAAAATTCGTTATTGGCTTTGCTCATCTTAAACACAACGGTTAATGGGTCTGGGGTAGAAATGCTCGAGATGTCTTGGTAATAGGTTGGGCTGGTATGACCGCTATCTTTTTCCCTTGCCACATCAAATTTAACTTTGACATCGGCACTACTAAAGGCACTGCCGTTGTGGAATTTGACATTGCGTTTGAGCTTAAAGGTGTAGGTCAAACGGTCTGGGGTAACACTCGGCATGGTCGCAGCCAGTTGCGGCGCAATCCGACCATTTTCAGCAATTCCAACCAAACCCTCGAGAACATTTTGGTGCATCATACGGACAATTTCTGCTCCAGCGCCTTGGCTTGGGTCTAGGAAAGCGGGTTCGACATTCATTGCCACAACCAAATTACCTCCACGTACAGGGGCAGGCTGAGCGGCTTGTGCCATAAGAAGCGCGGCGGCGGGTAGAGCGGCTAACATCACGAATTTCTTCATACATCCTCCAAATTGTTTAGCTCGAGTTAAGAGCTTAGAAAGTGTTGCATGTTCTACAAATTCATTGCTGTACCAAAGAATACGAACAAGCGTTTGTTTATAGCTGGTTCAATACTTCTAAGACCAGAATTATCGCATAAAAACCAAGGCTTAAACATGGTGTTCAATCCTCGAGAATCGCGCCGTACTTAGCACTGCTAACCAACTTGGCGTACCGTGCAAACAACCCTGTCTTAAACTCGAGTTCTGGGGCAACCCAAGTTTTGGCTCGAGCCGCTAATTCTGCTTCGTCTACTCGCAACTCGAGCAGACCTGTATCGCAATTGATATGAATAATGTCACCTTCTCGGATGTGGGCAATTGTGCCGCCAACTTGGGCTTCGGGGCTAACATGCCCAATCATTAAGCCTTTTGTACCACCACTAAAACGCCCATCTGTGACCATTGCGACGTGTTCGCCAATGCCCTCACCAACAATAGCACTGGTGACACTTAACATTTCTGGCATTCCGGGTGCGCCTTTAGGTCCAACGTAGCGAATCACGACCACATCGCCATGATTG
>JBEGTV010000116.1:0-7366 GCA_041179225.1 Deinococcota bacterium
ATTTCTTCTTCGGGTTGTCCATTATAGAAAATACTGCCAGTGTGTGGACGGTACAAACCCACCAAGAGTTTCATCAAGGTGCTTTTACCAGACCCCGAAGGTCCAACAAAGGCAATTGTTTCGCCTTTGGCGACCTTAAAATCAATTTTTTCAATCGCGTTATGTGAAGCGCTCTGGTGCTTAAAACTGACACTCGAGAAATGCAAGTCTTGCACAACACCAATGGCTTTAGGCTCGAGTGGTTGCGGTTCGGGCGATTTTTTCATCAGCTTTTCAAAATTATTTAATGAGGCTTCAGCTTCACGGTACGAAAGTAAGACATTACCGATTTCTTGCATTGGTGCAAAGACAAAAAAAGCAAAGAACTGCATGGTGATTAACTGGTCAGCAGCAATCGATTTACCAAAAGTTAAGTACATTAAAATAAACAAAATCACTTGGCGCAGCGTATTGACCATTGTGCCTTGTACAAAACCAATGCCGCGAATGTTTTTGACTTTCTCGAGTTCAAGTCCAAGGATTTTTTGGGTGTTTTTGTTTAAGCGCGTAACTTCTTGCCCAGTTAAACCAAGGCTTTTGACCAGTTCGATGTTGCGTAAAGATTCGGTGGTTGAACCCGCCAGTGCCGTGGTTTTAGCAACAATCGTTTTTTGAATAATTTTCAGGCGTTGACTGAGTGCATTGGTCGCAAAAACCATCAAGGCTGCGCCGAGCGCATAAGCAATTGGCAAACTCCAATGCACAAAAATCGCGGCGTACACAAACACAAAGACCACTGCCACAATCACACCAAAAAGCACATTAATCGCGTAATTCAAAAATTTTTCAACATCGGCTCTGACTTTGGTTAAAATAGACAGCGTTTCGCCAGAGCGCTGGTCTTCAAAATCTTGGTACGGAAGTTTCATGGCGTGTTGCAAACCATCGCTAAAGACCTGAGCGCCAAATTTTTGCACAATTACATTTAAGTAATAATCCTGAAAATTTTTGGCGATACGACTGACCATCGCCACACCCACACTTGCCCCCAGTAAAGTCAGCACCGCAGGCAAGAACGCATTCCAATCTAGGGGTTTGGTTTCTTGATTAAACGCCAATTTAATCAGTTGCCCGAAAATAATTGGGTCAAACAAAGAAAACCCTGTGTTGAGTGCGGCTAAAACAAGAGTAATAATCACTAAGTTACGATGCGGTTTTAAGTAAGTCAGAAGTATTTTCACAAATTTTCCTTTGCTGTAGCGCTCGAGGACTTATTGGCATTAAAGACTCAAGTTAACGAAGCGACCAACGATCATACGCTCTACACAAAAAACACTTGGCATTTTAGATAACAAAAGAACCACAAAGAACTGTTCTTTGTGGTTCTTAACGCAATCCAGACAGTCAACTGAAAATTTTGAGCATTTTTAGAGATACTCGAGAATTTCGTCTGGCACGTGCTATTGGCTAATAACCAGAGGCTAAAATTACTTACCGCGTTCGACTGCTTCCAAAATGCACTTCATCGCATCTTCTTTGGAGCGCCAACCTTCTGAGGTCACGGTTTTGCCTTCCAAAGTTTTATACTCGAGAAAAAAATGCTCAATTTCAGCTAGACGGTGCGAGCGCACATCGGTCAGGGTTTGCAGGTCATCCCAACGCGGGTCGTCGGCTGGCACAGCCAGAACCTTCTCGTCGCGCCCTTTATCATCGGACATCTCGAGCATTCCAAGCACACGGCATTCGACCAGCACACCGGGCAAAAATGGATGGGTGGAAAGAATTAAGGCATCCAAAGGGTCGCCGTCGCCGCCCAAGGTACTCGGGATAAAACCATAATCGCCGGGATACTGCATGGCAGCATACAAAACCCGATCAAGTTTAATCACACCCATTTTCTTGTCGTACTCATACTTATTGGCACTGCCTCTTGGCACTTCAATCACGACATTGATCACTTCGGGAAGGTTTGGACCGGCTGGAAGATGATAAAGATTACTCACGGCAAAAAATGTATCACGCTACTTTTGAATCAGATGAGATTTTAAGATGGGAACAATTCTTCGAGACCAATTCGGTAACTTAAGCGCAGCCCCCAATTGAAGGTATTGAAGCTATTTAGACCAGCAAAACCAGTCAAAAAGACCGTGCCTAAGCCCGGTGCAACCCGAAACTCGAGCGAACCGCGAAGTGGCAGTACATCCGAACGCCAAGGTTGATAATAGATGGTTAAACCAAGTCCAAGTTCTTCGGCTATTTCCCAAAAAAGCCCAAAATTGGTTTCAAAAGTAAACGCTGAATCCAGCAAACCCAATCCAGCACCAAAAGAAAGCCGTAACCCAGCCTCTTCAAATTCGGTACTTAAGCCAGATTGCAACAAATACACTGTGTTACCTAATTGTGAACCCGTAAAAACTCCACCAAAAACCTCTAAACCACTGCTGCGGTAACGCAATTGCACAGAATTACTCGAGGCATCCGAAGCAAACCGAAAATTGCTAAATAGAGACACACCTCTCGAGACGCGCAAACCCAAGCCAAAATCTATGCGTGAACCACTGGTGGAGTTTGGCAATGGGTCAGCAGCAAAAATTTCAAAAGCATCAAAATTCGCTGGGGCGGCATTCCAAAATGCGCCGCTTAAATTCAGGGTTGCCGAACCCAGTGTGGCTCGAGTCAAAGCCAAAACCCGAAAACGCCCGACATATGCCCATTCAAGACTGAGTGAGGCTTGGGCAGAACCAATTGGGGCAATGTCCAAGACTGCACTGCTCAAGACTTTTAAGCGCTCAGTTGACACCGCAACACCAAAAGAAAGTGCCTCAGAAATCGCCACATTGGTTAAAGCCAGTTGCGCCGAAAGTGGATATGCCACACTAAACTCGAGGGTTTGGGCTTTGGCAATTGGCAGGAGCGCCAGCAACACCACCATTAAAAATCGTTTCATTGTTCTAAGTGTAGCCTGTCACCAAGCACAGTGCGTGAGGCAAACGCCATAATAAAGTATGGAGCTTAAACAAGATTTCACGACTCGAGACGAACTGACGGCTTATCTTGGAATTGCTTTAGAAGGCTTGTACACGGGAAAACCTCGAGCGCCAGAATTACACGGTGGGCGCAAAGCGGCTTTAGCACAACTCGAGCGGTTTACCGCCAAGAATTATGGACGACGCAACCATACCGATGCGCCAGTCTCAAAGTTATCGGCGTATTTGCGTCATGGAGTCTTGAGTATTTCTGAGGTTGCCGCCTACATCCGGATTCATGTTCATGGGCGTGAACGCGAAGAATTTCTAAAACAATTAACTTGGCGCGAGTTTTTCAACTTGGTTCTCGAGCAGGAAGGCACAGCCGTTTTTGAGAATTTAGAAGAACCCAAGTACACAGCGCGTTGGGTAAATCAAATGCCAGACGATATAGAAGGGGGTTTCACAGGGCTGCCTTGTGTGGATGCTTGGGTCGAAAAGTTGGTTGAAACTGGTTACTTGCATAATCATGAACGCCTTTGGTTCGCAGCCTATACGGTGCATTTTAGAAAAATTGATTGGAAAGCTGGTTTTGATTTCTTCAGGGAGCATTTACTCGATGGTGATATTGCCAGCAATGCCTTTTCTTGGCAATGGGTCGCCAGTACCTTCTCGCATAAACCGTACTTTATGAATAAAGAAAACATCGCCAAATTCTCGAGTAACCAGTGGTGTACAAGCTGTAAAGCCGTTTGTCCGTTCAACAAGTCTTATGCTGACCTCGAGCAACAACTCTTTGGTGGACAATTTGGTTGGTCGGCATGAAACTGGTTTGGTTACACGGTGGCAGCCTCTCCTCTACCGACCCAGCCCTCGCCGCCAACCCCGAAGCTCCAGCGATATTTGTGTTTGATAAGCCTTTTCTCGAGTCCACAAAAATTGCTTTCCCAAGGTTGCAATTTATGTTTGAAGGGGTGCTAGAAGCCTTTGCAACTCGAGCCAACACTAAAATCTGTGTTGGCATTCAAGCCGAAGAAATTATTGCTTTTGCTCGAGCGCACAATTGCGAAGAAGTCCACACCACCGAAATTCCCAGTCCAGAACTGAATTCTACCTTAGATGCACTCGAGCAAGCGGGTTTGGCTGTGGTTATTTACTCGCCCGAGTACCTGACCAGTTTTACTGGACAAGTCAAGCGTTTCAGTGCTTTTTGGCGCAGTGTCGAAAAAGAAGTGCTGCATGGCTGAAAAAACCTACGGGAATGGGAAAAAACCTTCCGAGCGCCCCAGTAAAATCTGTCCAGTCTGCAACAAGCCCTTTGCATGGCGTAAAGCATGGAAAAACAATTGGCATAGTGTGGTGTACTGCTCGGAAAAATGCCGTCGGTCTCGAGGATGAATTATTTTAACCACACCACATTCACAGCTTAGGCGTAGAATAGGGGTGTGAATGCCAACATTTTATGGGTTGCAGTCGTGGCTTACCTTTTCGGTGCGATTCCTTTTGGGGTTCTGGTTGCCCGTACTTACCGCGTGGATATTCAAAAAGTCGGTAGTGGCAACATTGGCACGGCGAATGTTTTGCGCTCCGTCGGTTGGGGCGCAGCCGCCGTCACTGCCCTTGCCGATATTTTTAAGGGCGGTTTTCCAATGCTGATTGCCCAAGCCCTCGGAATGCCCGGTTGGGAACTCGCTGTGGTTGGGTTCTTTGCGATTATTGGACATAATTACAGTGTTTTTCTGGGATTTAAGGGCGGTAAAGGCGTAGCCACCAGTTACGGCACAGTTACACTTATTGACCCATTACTGGGTTTAGCAATCCTGCCGATGTTTATTGCCACGGTTGCCATTACGCGCTACTCGAGTGCCGCTAGTATCTTGGCTTCTTTTAGCGGGATTATGTTTGCCATCACGATGCAGCGTGAATGGTGGAAAATCGTGATGCTGATTCTGATTTTTATTCTAATACTTTGGCAACACCGTGATAACCTACAACGTCTTGCCACAGGTACGGAACGCCAATTTAATCAAAAAAGCACTACTTTAAGCGATACCGCTAAAATAACAACCGAGGAAACAAAAACGTGAATTTAGTTTATGGTCATCTCGAGCCTATAGATATTTTGGCAATTGCCCCGCACCCCGACGATGCCGAAATTGGTTGTGGTGGAACACTCTTAAAAGCTGTTGAAACTGGTAAACGCACAGCAATTCTCGAGCTAACCCGAGGCGAAATGGGAACGCTAGGCTCACCGGAAATTCGAGATGCAGAAGCACTCGAGGCAGCTAAAATACTCGGTTTGTCTTTTCGTGGGAATCTAGGACTGCCCGATGGTGGCTTACAAGATTCCCTCGAGTACCGCTTAAAACTAGCGCAAATTATTCGAGTTTTACGTCCGCACACCCTGCTTGTGCCGCACCAAACCGACCGACATCCAGACCATGTTAGCGCAGCTATACTTAGCGCCTCAGCCGTGCATCTGGCAGGACTGCGAAAAGCCAGTCTCGAGGGAAAACCGCATAAAGTCAAAAAAATTTTGTACTACCAAGGAAACGCGCCCATAAACGCCAATGTTTTGGTGGATGTCTCGAGTGTCATAGATATATGGGAAAAAGCAATTATGGCGCACCAAAGCCAATTTTCAGGTGTGGCAGTTTCCGAAACTGTCAGCCCTGAAATTGTTGAAAGACGCAAAGCAAGGCTGATGTATTGGGGAACATTTATTGGTGTGCGCTACGCCGAGAGCTTTGAATCGCTGATGCCCCAAACTTGGCAACCATAAAGGCTAGGACTACTTTTACCTTTGGACTTTTGCCCTTTGCCTTTCGCCTTTCGCCTATTTCTTGCGCTATGATAAGTCATGAGCGATTCCCAAACCGCAATGCAGCAAGCCTATTTGGAACGTCTGGCTGTGCCACTCGAGAAGACCACGCTGGGACAGGCTTTTAAGGCACTGCTCGAGTATCACCGTGACCAAAAATACGCTTGGGCTTTAGCCGATGACCTAATGTTCACAATAGATATTGAACTGAGCGACCCTGAAAAAGCGGGTGGTTTGCTGGGTTTATTGGGCATGACCAAACCCGGCGAACCGACGGCGGTGATTGTGGCACTCGAGCGGGCTTTGGATTCGATTAGCAATGACGACGAAGACGTTGATGATAACGCACCAGAGCGCTTTGAATCAATCATGCTTGAACTCGAGTACGATGTTGCTATCTTAACCCAAAACGAATTAGAAGAATTTTCGGGAACTTACGAAGACAGCACCGATTACGAGACACTTGAAGAATTTATTAGAGCCGTCATTGAAAACCCAGCTTTCGAGCGTCTTGCTTTGCTGCCAGCTAAACGAGTCGAAATTGTTGCCGATAATGAAATTGTCTAACCCAATATTCACCGTAAAATCATGATTGGCTGCTAAATTAACACCAAGCAAGGCTCACTCCCCCTCCCAGATGTGAGCCTTGCCTCTTTTATGGTCTATAAGGTGCTTTCGGGTCTGACGCTCTCGAGTCCAAATTCGTCCGCCACGGCTTTATAGGTCAGTTTGCCATTGCGGGTGTTTAAGCCTTTCATTAACGCTGGGTCTTGTTTTAATGCCCCTAGACCTTTATCGGCTAAGCGCAGCGCATAGCCAATGGTTTGATTTGTTAATGCAAAGGTGCTGGTACGCGGCACGCTCCCCGGCATGTTTGCCACGCCATAATGCACCACACCATCGACCACATAGGTCGGGTCGTCGTGGGTGGTGGCATGAATCGTTTCGACACAACCGCCTTGGTCTACGGCAACATCCACAATCACACTGCCCTCTGGCATGGTGGACAACATATCTTTAGTAATTAAGTGCGGCGCTTTTGCACCCGGAATCAGAACACCACCAATCACAAGGTCAGCACTGCGAATCACATCACGGATATTACTTTCGTTGCTTGCCATGGTTTGAATCCGCCCACCAAAAATATCATCTAAGTACGCCAAACGCCGGTGCGAAACATCCATGATAATCACTCGAGCGCCCATGCCGACGGCAATTTTAGCTGAGTTCGTACCGACCACACCGCCGCCAATAATCACCACGCGCCCCGGAATCACGCCCGGCACACCGCCAAGCAGCACACCACGCCCACCATTGGGTTTTAAGAGGCAGGCTGCACCAACTTGTGGCGCAAGCCGCCCCGCCACTTCGGACATTGGCGTTAAAAGCGGTAAGCTGCCGTCTTCAACTTGGACGGTTTCGTAAGCAATTGCGGTTGTTCCAGCCTTTAAGAGCGCATCGGTTAAATGACGTTCTGCTGCCAAATGCAAATAGGTAAAGAGCAGTAAATCTTCGCGCAAATAACCGTACTCGGATTCGATTGGTTCTTTGACCTTAACCACCATCTGCGCTGCCCAAGCCTCGGAAGCACCCGAAACCA
>JBEGTV010000117.1:0-7345 GCA_041179225.1 Deinococcota bacterium
CTTTGCCTTCACCTGCAATGGTGTTGAGTTCGGCATCTATTTTATCACCAAGGCGTTCATATCGCCCTGATTGCTTCAGTTCGGCAAAACGGGCTAAGACTTGGGGTTTGGTGCGCTCGAGTTGGCAATCAAAGCGGCGTAGTACAGTCATGGGCAGCATCACCCGTTCGTATTGTGGTGGGCGGTAAGGACCGCGCAGCAAATCGGCGACTGACCAAATGTAATTTGAGAGTTCTTGAACCACAGCATGGGACGACATGCGGCTATCTTACCCTGTGGCTTTGCGGAACGGCTCGACAAACACAGATTGTCATTCTTCCCACTGAACCTCGAGTATTTCCTCGAGCTTGACTTGCCGCTCAAGCAGCACCTCGAGTGCCGACAGCACGCGCCCTAGTACCTCAAATTTCACGCCACTGGCTTGACTGGTGAGAATATCCTCGTAAATCGTGGCTCGATGCAAATCAGCCTGTTCAGCCAACATGTACGGACTGATGTTGTTCTTCTCGAGCAGTGGTTTGATGTTCCATTTGACTCGAGCGGGCATGACTTGAAGCTACTTGGTCTAACCCAATTGCATTGTCTACCGTGGTAGTAATACACTGGTTTTGACAAGGCGTACCAAAACCCTGCACGTTCGAGCCTAAATCAGTTAATATGTACCAAATCGCCATTAGGCATTGTTATTTCCTCCAGCGCTCCGCGCCGCCCCTCCCAACGGGCTTTGCATAGCGCTGTTCTTATTGTTGCGAGGAGAAACACCAATGAACCAAGCCAGTCCAATCCATGAACCATCCGTCCCACTCGAGGTCGGATTGCGTTTCCATGCCTTTCTACTCCTAAACGCCGAGATTCTGGATTCAGGTAAAGGTGATCTTGTTCACCTGACCTTTGCATCTGGTCTTCGACTCCGCGCTCAAACCACGGTTGAAGCCCTAAGACAACTTAGCTCGAGCCAAGGTGAGTACCGTGCCAGCTTGCACTTTCGTACCAACAAAGCAGGGTACTTGATTGAACCCTTGATGCTTCGCAGAATCCGACCTGCTATTCAGCAAGTAGATACCAGCACCATTTGGAGTGCTGCCGGTGAAATTGTTCGGCTCGACCAAGCAAAACAACTGATGACCATCAAAGTTTTCCCAGAGCAGAGCCGCCAACCTTCGTTTCGGGTGACTTTTCGTGCCACTGATCAAAGTTGGTTCTCGAGCCAATTGCATCAATGCGTCAAAGTCAGTGGCGGATTACTTGGAAAACAACTACAAGCCATTCAACTCGAGCCGATTGACTTGATGATTCCAGCAAAACCATCAAGGGAAATAGAACTGGTAACCACCGAATGGAGAAAATCATGACTTGGCTTCAAACAAGAAAAAAGAAAAAGACTTCAATGACCCTCGAGTTAAAGGATTCAAGAAAAAATCAACCGATTGATTACCTTGGGGCTTTACAAAGTATCTTCAAATTGGCAGATGACTTTAATCATCGGTTAGGAGCTAGAGTAGAAATCACCCATGTCACTTGGGGATTTTATCTTGATAGAGAAGGTAAAACCTGTAAATCAGTTGAATTGAACCTTGCAACCAGTGCCACTCCAAAGGAAGACTTGGCTTGGCTTGAATTTACAGTGGGTCAATCGGCTTTTACTGGTCAGACTCTAGCAACTTCAATTCCAGCTTTTTCTGATGCACTCAAAAGTGCTTTGAAGACCTGTCTTGATATTGTTGAATCGAGCCATTCAAAGGCTGATGGTGGGACTTTAACCAATAGCCAAGTCACCATTGCCCTTATTTTGGATGATCGGAACCAATTGATACTCACCGAGGGTTCTCGAGATACTCAGAACGATGTAATTCACAAAATCACGTTTACTTTGCAATGAGGCATGGATCATGAAAAACAGAAGACAATACACAGCAGAATTTAAGTTAAGAATGGTCAACGAAGTTCTCAGGCATGGTAAACGACCCAGTGCTGTGGCTCGAGAACACAAAATCCTAGCTTCAACACTTTTTTCTTGGCGAGCCTTGTATGAACGGTTTGGCGAAGATGCCTTTACAGCCTCAGAACAACAAATTGGTTTACTCGAGACCGAGAATCTTAATTTGCAACACCAACTCGAGCGGTTAAAGGCACAAGAAATCCTTTATGAACGCTTACTTGGCAAGATGACCCTCGAGAATCATCGGTTACGAGAACAAATGAGTCTGCGTTTTCTTGCGAACTCGAATTCGGGTGGAATATGAAAATCCATCTCGAGTTGCTTGTTTTTGCGGTACTGGCTGGAGGTTTGACCACAAGGCTATTGGTGACTGTTAATGCCTCGGTAGCGCTCTGTATTATCTCGAGTCTGACGGTCTTTGCCATTGTCTTTATCCTGCTCGAGAAACGCTTTGAACACGATCTTGATGCGTTTCTCCGATTGTTTGCCAAGATTCCATTGCACTGGTCTTTAACGCTTTGTGCTGGAGTTTATTCGTACAGCTTTGCAGTGGTACTGCAATTACCAATTTGGGCAGTCAATTTAGTGGTGGGTCTTGCCGTTAGCAGTTGTTGGTACTGGGTAGAAAATAAAATTCAGTGATCTGCAACCCCCAAAAAAGTTGTTAAACACGATTCACTAAACAATCTTATTGAAGTACCAAAGGAGCGAATAATATGAGCAAAAGAAACCGTGAAAAACGCGAAGTTAATACTATCTGGCGTGATTACACCAGTAAACTCTTACAACTCTTAAAAACCGAGGAATCTGGAACACTGATGCTCGAGGAATCACAAATGCTAGGTCTGATCGCCTCGAGTCAAAGTCCAGAACAGCATTTGCAACGTTTAAACCGTTACATCAATTGGTACAAAATTACGCCAACTGAACCTGATTTACTCGAGGTATATAAAGAAGAACCAGATGATGCACTTGATTTGTGGATGACGAAGTTACAACCAAGTGGTATTGAACGCCAAATCATTGCTCGAGAACAAGTTGAGGAGGATTATAAGAGCATGGGCAAGAAACCTCCGATTCATGTGTTTGGGTTGACCAGTCGAAACGGCTGATGGTGCTTTATCTTGTGATTTTCTTATGTGCTGGGATTTATGGGTATAACATTGCTTCGATGCTCCATTTTCCAGCTTGGGCAGTTATCATAACTATCTTTTTTACGTCGGTGATGGCAGTACAATTGGCTCGAGCCTTGCAACGACCTAAGCAATAGATCAAATCACTTCAAGGCAACCTTCTCAGCACAGTACAAAGCTCGAGACTCGAACCATTTGCCCAACCATTCAAACGATGCAAACAAAATTCGGTAAAAATCAACTAAAGCAATCTGGGTCTAAAAAACCCTTCATCTTTACTTTACTTTTTTTCAGCTTTTTTTAACCCAAATTCAGGGGCTATCTGATAAAATTAGACCACGCTAAATCTCGGGGTGCCGCTCTCGAGTTACCAGAATTTGCGGTGAGCTGAAATTCTATTTGGGAATGATGTACCCAGCACCACAATCACCACGCCTGCATTTGTTCACATCAGCATACTTTAGCAATTCCATTATTAGGTCACTAGGTTTCCTTGGTCCCTTTGCTAGAATTTTTGCGGCAGCAGCCGTCACTCTTGGCGCTGCATATGAAGTTCCTCGTTGTCCTGGCGAATAGCTTGTTGGTAAAGAAGAAGCCTTGTATTGAAAGAATTCATCCGCGACAAAATCTATAGGTCTTTGAGTTGCATATGCTGCGAAGTCTCCAGTAGGACTAACTGCCCCTACAGAAACAACCAGAGACTGTAAATAAGTATCTCCACTTGAAAACCGTTTCATGCCTGGTTGAGAACCCCAAGAATAACTAGCGGGAAATAATTGCTTGTCGTAAAGATTACCGCGTTTTTTCAGTAACTCTGGGTCTCGAGTATTGCCAACAGCAGCAACAACCAATGAACCTGCCCGAATAACATCAGAAACCGCCAATCGAAGCGTTTCAGAATCTATAATCGAGCCAAAACTCATGTTGATAATACTAGCTTCATTACTAAGTGCCGTACAAAGTCCTTGTACCACTTTTGAATCGCTACATTTTCCATCTTTATCACAAACAGCATCCGCCGTTGGAGAAACACCTACTGCATTTTTGATAATGTTGGAAACCCATATTCCATGACCCCTCTGACCAGACCCATATAAATTAGTTGGATTAAAAGGGTCAGCTCCCCCACCATAAGTATCTAAAACAGTTACATTCATTCCAGACATTGATGTCACAGCAGTGCTGTTCCTAATGTAGGAATCAGGCATGGAATTTGAAGCTGGAATTCCGTATCCTTCAGGTCCAATTCCATAAGTGGTATTTGGATTAATATACTTTAACTTTTTACCTGTGGAGAGAACGTATGCTCTAAAACTTTCTATCACTTCTTCGACTGGAACTGAAGAACTAAATTTTAGTACCAATAGAGTTTTCCCACAAACTTGCGAATATCGCGACGCATTATTCTGAGAACTGACATTTGGTAGTGGAATTGTAGTCACATTTATTAATTGGTTTCTAACTCTAAATTCACCCCGAATTTCTTCTCTAATTGATCCCAATTCGGAAACATCATACTCTTTTTTTGCTGTATCTTGGTCAAAAATAGCAATAACTTCGCCTGTTGCATAATCTTTACCTGCTATGGCATACCAAGGAATTATGCTATAAGGTCTCGTTGCAATCTTTCCAATATTCTCAGGAGCCAAACTAACCTTAGGATATTCTTGTCCATATGCCACCAAGAAAAGAATTGAGATTATACAAGTACATACCCACTTCATAAATAAACCTCCTTGATTTTACCAATTAATGACAACTATTCCCAAGTAAGCTGAACAAGAAATCCTCGAGCAGATTTTTGCCAATTTTTACTTCCAGTTACATGATGTATATCAAAATAAAAACGTGCTTTCTCATACAAATCCCCTTCTTTATTGATTATTTTTAGTGCCTTTTTGATGTTTTTTTCTATTAAAAACACTGTTGCAGAAGCAACAATATTATCTGGGGTCAATTCCAATGCTTTCTTTGCCATTATTGTGTTTTTGGTCAAACGAGCTAATCTAGTTAAGCCACTTGCTTCACGGTCAACTCTTCCACAATAACGTGCAATCTTTACACATTCCGTAAAATGATGAATTGACTCATTGATATTTCCTGAAAAAACAGAAATCTCACCCGCATACCAATGTAATGTAGGTAGTTGTTCGTGGTTTGGATATTCAGATAAAAACTCAAATGCTCGCTCTAGGTGTGCATGGGCATCATTATACAAGCCAAGTCGCAACTCAGCTTCTACAACATTACCTAAAAATTGGGCGCGAGCAGGCTTGTTTTTAACGACTTGTCTAGTTCTTTCAGCATTTAAATATGACTGACGTGCTTGATTATACTTCCCTTGTGAAAACTGAACCATACCTAGGTTATTGTAGACAGCGTGAGAAATAAAGCTATCGTATTCAAATTTAGTTTCCCCTATTGCTAATTTTAGATGGGTTTCAGCTTCATTAAAATTTTGAAAAATCCAGTAAAATAAACCTAGATTACTATGGAGAACTGCTATATTTACGCTATTGCCAATTTTTTCATTAATTGAGATTGCCTCAGTAAAAAACTCCTTTGCTTCTTGGTTTTGTTCCTTAGTTAGAACAAGACCAAGATTTTGCAAAGAATCTGCAATCTTTTCTTGATTTCCCAATGACTTACGAATACTTAAGGCTTTTTCATGATGATTTCGTGCCTCCTCTAATTTATTTTCTAGATAAGCAGCAGTTCCCAAATTACTTAAGGTGTTTGAAAATTCTAATAACGTAGTTGGTGTCTTTGGATCACCTAATAATTTAAGCACTTGATAGCAAATTGTTTTACAGGTTATAAAATCTCGAAAATTACGTACAAAGATGGTTGCTCGTATGTTCAATATTTCAATAAGTACGATAACCTCAAGGAGCTTACATAAAAACTCTGCCTGTTGTAGGTCTTCTAATGCTTTCTCATACTCAAAAATCCCTTGAAAAGCCTTTGCCCTCTGCATATAGATATTAACTCTGGAAAAAACATCTTGATTTCCAAGTAAACCTCTCTCAAACCATGCCGAACCGCCTTTAAGATCTCCTCGCAAAACATGAACATAACCTGCTTTTGCAAAGACTTTTGAAACAAGAATCATTTCATTAGTGTCTAAATTTGCTTTTTTTTCCTTAAAGGCATTCCAGTAATGTGTTGCTGCAAGCTCTGGGCGTTCAGTGCGAACCCGACCAGCACAAAGGTGCAAAAGTTGCCATTTTTCCACATTCAGATTTTTGAGAGTGGCTTCTCGAGTCAAGCTGTGATTAAATTCCACTCCGATTGCATTCTGCTGTAAAAGTCCTGCTTGTCGCAATATACCCATTGCTTTTACGGTTTCTTCATAGCTTTGTTCAGATACACTTTTAATTTCAAAGAGTGTTGCCCCAGCACCCAAAATGGCGCAAGCTGCCAGCACTTCGGCGGCGGCTGAGGCTTGCGGAATAGCATTGACCCGATTCAGAATCAGGCGCTCTAAGGTCGGTGGGATTTTCCCCGCTTGGGTGTAACCAGCCCTGAGCATTTCCACTAGGTACAAGGCATTGCCGCCAGATTGGGCTTGCATCCAAGTTGAATCGGCTTGGTCGTTGCCAAACTGCTGGGCTAATTGTTCTATTGCCAAGCCTTGCAATGGGTTTAAGTCAACAATCTGTCCTTGGCGTTCTCGCTCTATCCATTCAAGAATTCGGTATAACAAAGCATCAGATGCTACAACCTCAGTATTGCGGTAGGTTGCAATAATAACGATTCCTCTTGGTGGTGGTTTACGAAGCAATTCCAAGACTAAACCGAGTGATGTTTCATCAACCCATTGAATATCATCTAAAGATAGGAGTGTTGGGCGTTCTTCATGGGCTAATAAGTGCCTGATGGCATGGAATAATAAACGGTCATCGCCTTGTTGTGGCTCGAGTGAATTGGTCTCGAGAACATCGGGTAAGAATCTGGCAAGAATGGTGCGGTATTCGATGGGTAAGTTTTCAACAACAGCCGCACGGCTTCGGATTAAAGTACGAACAATAAAGTCAAAAGCTCGCCAAGGCGGAGCGCCACGTTCACCAAAGCCTTCTGCAATTAAGTACGTCTTTTTGTTTGGGTCAAGTTGGGTAATCAATTGGTTCATACAGGTTGTTTTTCCCATACCTGGTTCGCCTTGAATCAGTGTGATCCAACTTTTACTTTCAATCGCAAATGGAATTGATTTCATGATGACTTCAAGTTCGTATTCACGTCCAACAAATGGTGTTTGTTGCTTTTGTTGCGG
>JBEGTV010000118.1:0-7292 GCA_041179225.1 Deinococcota bacterium
TACGCTGTGATTGCCTATGTATTACGTCACCCCGCCCAAATAAAGGTTTATCTTGAAGAATCCAAAGAAGCCGAAGAAACAGCCCTTGAGAACTTAAAAACATGGTTTCCTGCGTCTGAATCTTTACGCAGCAAAGTGTTGGCTCGAGCCAAAGCTAAGGGTTTACGTTGAAAGTCGCGGCTGACGAAAACTTTGATAATCGGATATTACGCGGCTTACTGAGAGTCATTCCAAACTTGGATGTTATTCGGATTCAGGACACCGAAATTTTTGGTTTAGAAGACCCCGCAGTTCTCGAGTGGTGCATGACCGAAAGGCGCGTATTGTTATCCCATGATTACAAAACCATCCCCAAATACGCCTATGATCGATTAGTGGTAGGTCAGAATTTTGCAGGAATTATCATGATTCCCAAAGACCAAGCGCTACTTCAAAGCATAGAAGAAATTCATTTGTTACTCGAGACATTAGAACCCGAGGAATGGTTGAATCTGGTGTATTACTTGCCGATTGGCAAATAGAATTCCAGCCTGACCCGAAGCGCTCGAGAAAGCGTGATAGGATTTTGCGTGCAGCCCTGTGCTAAACGCCAAGGCTCGAGGGAAAGAAAATGCGAATTCTTCGAGAACTCAAACAATCTAGGGAATGTTCAGGTCAAACACTAAAGGAATTCTATGTAGAAGTATCGCAACAAACCCCTCATTTGACGGATATTGCCAATGAGATGATTGCATTATTGGATCATTTAGAGTCACTATCAGACCCACGAACTTTGTATGCCCTGACTTCACATACAGACCTATGGTTTGTTTCCAATACGATATATGGCAATGACGTGTTATGGCTAGTGAAAATAGGAACAAATGGTATGGGTTGGTATAATATTTTATGCTGGATGCCAGACCATCTTGCACCTTGGAAAAATGCTTTTATACAAGGTAATGCTTTTTCAAAAGTTGAAGTCGTGAAAATGATTCTTAGCGCACTAGATTTTGTAAAAGAACACATGATTAATTAAATTTTAGACACTTCAAATCTCATATCCTTCTACAATTTCACAGTGGTTGTGGCAGCTTGGATACTGGTGTCTTCCAAGCTGGTTTCACGCCATTGGCAATGGCAGAAGTAACGCCTCATGCTACTAAAACCTTGTCGCATTGGCTCGAGCAAAAGGGCTTAAAAATTCTCAATGCGCTTCATCCTTTTTCGCTGCTCGAGCTTTGGGCTTGCAGGCGGGTGAACTCGAGAAACTGCTTTCGGTGGTTCGCCGTGCCAGTCGTATAGCCCAATTGGTCAGTGCGTCACTCGAGCCAGACCGATTTAAGTACAGTGCCATCTAAACTCGAGCTAAAAACCATGCCCAAACCGAGGCTATAAGTAAAATAAAGTGAAAAAGAACGCCAGTCACAAGCGCAATTTCGATAACATCAAGGCTTACACCCAAATTGGCAACAGTGACGGACATCAGTAAGCCCAAAAACCAAAACATTGGTATGGCAACCAATGCCCCAAGATGAAACAGCACCGAGACTCCCCAACGAATTCGGCTTTGCGAATCAGTTTTGGTTATTTCTAGCCAATACGCCCACAGTAAGCCATAACCCAAGACAGGAGCCAACAAAAGTATCCAAATTTCTGAGGCGGCAATAAATATGGTTGTCAAGATTCCAAAACTAAGCGCCAATACCAAGTGCATAACAAGCACAACTTTGGCAATAGTCTTTTTTTGACTTAAACTCTTTGGTGTCATCTGTATCTCCGATTTGAAAAATCAAAACCCATAAATAAGTCTGGCACGGTAAAGTATACATTAAATAAGTGTTGTGGCGGAATTAATTTATTAGCGCCATATGCGTTAAACTATCACCATGCCCAAAACCCCAATTCTTTTTATTCACGGTCATACCCTTGACCAACGCATGTGGCAGCCGCAACTCGAGGCGTTCAAAGACCATTCTCTAATCGCGCCTACTTTGCGTGGTTATGGTCACTCGAGTCCGATGGAAAATAATTTTTCTTTTGCCGAAGATATGTACGCGCTGCTCGAGCCTTTTGATCAAATTCATCTGGTTGGTTTAAGTCTTGGTGGCAATGTTGCGCTTGAAATGGCAGTGCGTTATCCAAATAAAATACAGACCCTAACGCTGCTTGACTCGGGACTCAAAGGGTTCACCCCAGACGAAGCGCAAATAAAGGCTGGTGCAGAAGTTCAAAGTGCTTATGACCAACATGGTCTCGAGGCAGCTAAGAAAACATGGTTGGGCTTACCGCTCTTTGCCGCAGCTAGGCAAAATCCTAGTCTTAAAACTCAACTCGAGACTTGGGTAGGAGATTATAGCGGTTGGCATTGGGCGCAACGGGTTAGTCCGGCAACCGCAATAGAAGATGTCTCGAGCCGATTGGCTGAAATCACTGCCAAGACCCTGATTGTGGTTGGGCAGCACGATGTAGCTTATTTTCAGAATGTTGCAGCTTATGTAGAACAACAGATTAAAAACTCTAAACGTAAGGTCATCGAAAATGCTGGGCATATGGTTAATCTCGAGCAACCAACACTAATTAATCAATTGTTGACTGAGCATTTTCTTGAGTCTTAAACGCTAAATAGATTTGCTATTTAAGTCGCATGATGCCTTGTTCAAGGTTTGCTAAATCCTGCCCTGACGATTTCATGACATTCATTACGCAAGATGACTCCTAGGACGACCTCGAGAAGCCTCGAGCCACTCAAACGGAGGATTTATGAAGAAATTAGTTTTAGCCAGTGCGTTATTAACTGCCAGTTTAGTCTCGGCACAACAAGTCAGCAATATCACGGGTAGCGGCGCGAGCTTTCCTTTCCCGCTTTACACCGAAATGTTCAATGCCTATAAGACCACTACGGGTGTCAGTGTCAATTACGCTTCTAAGGGTTCGGGTGGCGGTAAGCGCGACATTATTAACCGTGTTGTGGATTTTGCGGGTTCGGATGCGCCGTTTTCGGCTACAGAAACCAAAGATGCTCCTGCTGAAGTGGCTTTCGTGCCAATGGCATTGGGGGCAGTTGTGCCAACTTATAACATCCCTGGTGTGACCACCAAGCTCAAATTTACGGGCGCTTTACTTGCCGACATTTACATGGGCAAAGTTAAAAAATGGAACGACACCGCCATTGCCAGCATTAACAAAGGCGTTAAACTCCCAGATTTAAATATCACGGCTGTTTACCGTTCCGATGGTTCTGGTACAACCAGCATCTGGGTGGATTTCCTTGCTAAAGCCTCAACCGAATGGGCAGCCAATGTTTCCAAAGGCGCTCAGAGCAGTGTTAAATTCCCAGTTGGTGTTGGTGGACCTCAAAATGCTGGTGTGGCTGGTTTGGTTCGTCAAACCCCAGGCGCAATTGGTTATGTTGAAGTTGCTTATGCCAAAGCCAATAAACTCGAGTTCGGTTTGGTTCGCAATAAAACAGGTAAGTATGTGGATGGTGGCGACCTTAAGGAAGTTGCGGCTGCTTCCGATGCTGAAATTTTGCCAGCCAATGGTATTGACAGCATCACCAACTCAAGCATCGGCTACCCAATCAGTGGTTATACGTGGGTTTTACTTTACAAAGACCAAAAGTATGGCAACCGTACCAAAGCCCAAGCCAAAGCCTTGGTTGACTTGGTACAATGGATGCTCTCTAATAAAGGTCAGGAATTCCATGACAAGCTCGATTATGGACGTATTGACGGTCAAGCTGCCAAAGTTTCTAAGCGCATTGTTGAAAGTATTAAGTACGGCACTGAATCAATCCAATAAAAAAGGCAAAGGGCAAAAGGCGAAGGGCAAAAGTAGCTCTTTCGCCTTTTGTTTCTTTAGCTTGACAATTCCTTGACAATAAACAAAGAGACTGCACTTATGAGAATGTGGAGGGAAATGTGATTTCAGATGTAAAACGCCCACGCAGCATGACCAGCGCTGCTGATGATACTTTCAGGAACGTCATTATTGCACTGGCTAGTGTGGTTTTAATTGCAATTGTTTTATATGCGATTGTTCTGGTGGCAGGTGGCGCTCCTGCGCTTGCTAGAGAAGGGCTAGGCTTTATTTTTGGTCTCGAGTGGAATCCGGGTACAGAAAGATTTCAGGCCTTGCCGTTTATCGCAGGGTCATTTTTTACGGCTCTTGGGGCGTTGGTTGTGGCTGTGCCATTAGCCGTTGCCGCAGCCCTTTTTATTGCTGAGTATGCTCCAAAATGGTTGGCTGTACCTGTCGGTTATATGATTGAAATGCTGGCAGCTATTCCAAGTGTGGTTTATGGATTATGGGGTATTTTTGTGCTTATTCCAGCTGTGCGTGGTTTCCAAGTTTGGTTGGTGGGTGTAACGGGCTTAGATTGGACTCCGACAGGCATTGGTTTAATGAGTGCGATTCTGGTTTTGGCAGTTATGGTTATCCCCTACATTTGCGCGATTGCCAGAGATGTGATTCAACTTGTGCCAAACGACCAACGCGAAGCGGCATATGCTTTGGGTGCAACCAAATGGGAAGTGATTCGTTACGGAATTTTGCCGTATGCAAGGGCTGGAATTCTGGGTGGTGTGATTTTAGGTTTAGGTCGTGCGATTGGTGAAACCCTAGCTGTGACAATGGTGATTGGTAACGCAGGTGAAATTGCTAAGAACTTATTCTCGAGTACCGCCACAATGAGTAGCTTAATCGCTAGTCAGTTCGGAGAAGCTGGCGGCACACAATTATCGGCTTTAATTGCACTGGGGTTTTTACTGCTGGTCTTTAGTGTGATTGTCAACTTATTCGCCCGTGTGGTCATCACCAAACTGACCCCAGTAGGAACGAGGTTATAATGATCACAACTGAGCCGAATAGCATCACGCAACCCAAAGCGATTGTCCGAACCGTCTCCAGTGCAAGGCAATTGCAAAATAATTTTATGGCTGGTTTAATTGCCCTTGGCACGGGTATTGTACTGATTCCACTTTTTCTAATTACTGGACAAGTGGTGGTTAATGGGATTAGTGCCATGAGCCTAGATTTTTTTGTGCAAACCGAACGACAAATGTCGGCTTTAACTGGCGGTGGCGGTGTTCTGAATGCGATTGTTGGTACGATTCTAATGGTTGGTGTGGCTTTAATCATTGGATTATTGGTTGGTATTGGTACTGGTATTTTCTTAGCTGAATTTAGCGAACATCCCCTAGTACCACTGATTCGGGTCATGAGCGATGTTTTAACGGGTATCCCAGCCATTGTGGTGGGCTTAGTGGTTTATGGTTTACTGATTGCCACGAAATTAACGGGTTACAGTGGTATAGCGGGTGGTGTGGCGCTTGGTTTAATCATGATTCCAATTATTGTGCGGGCAACCGAAGAAGTGCTTAAGCTCGTACCTAATAGCATCCGCGAAGCTGGATTGGCATTGGGTTTACCACGCTGGAAAGTCACCCTGAGCATTGTCCTGCCAGCCGCGAGTAGTGGCATCATCACAGGGGCAATTCTAGGGGTCTCGAGGGTCTCTGGTGAAGCTGCTCCGCTCCTTTTTACCAGCCTTGGCAATCCAGATTTAATTTGGAGCATCTTGCAACCGATGTCTGCCATGCCATTAAGTGTTTATAACCTTGCATTTAAGGCACTGACTCCCGCGCAGAATGCCCAAGCATGGGCTGGGGCATTGGTGCTGATGCTGTTTATTCTTGGTACAAACATTGTGGCTCGCAGCCTTGCTAAACAGCGATAGGAGACTTATGTCCAACCCATTCAAAATAGATGTTGCCCAAAGAAGCATTTCTGAAGCCCCCATTCGGCTCGAGGCTAAAGATGTCAGTATTTTTTATGGCGATAAAGAAGCTGTAAAAAAAGTTGGCGTATCGTTTCGCAGCAACACGGTTAATGCCCTAATTGGACCTTCGGGCTGTGGCAAAACCACTTTTTTACGCGCCATCAACCGAATGCACGATTTAACGGCGGGCGCTCGAGTCAGTGGGCAAATTCTACTGGATGGCACAGACCTTTATGGCAATGGCATTGACCCCGTAGATGTGCGTCGTCGAATAGGTATGGTCTTCCAAAAACCCAATCCATTCCCAACCATGAGCATTTACGATAATGTTGCGGCTGGACTAAAACTGGCAGGCGAAAAAAACAAAGCTAAACTCGATGAAGTCGTCGAAAAATCCTTGCGCGGCGGCGCACTTTGGGAAGAAGTCAAAGACCGCTTAAAAGCTCCGGGAGCAAGCCTTTCTGGAGGTCAACAACAACGCCTTTGCATTGCCAGAGCCTTAGCTGTAGACCCAGAAATTTTGTTAATGGATGAACCCACCAGCGCCCTTGATCCACAAAGCACAGCCCGAATCGAAGACCTGATGGAAAGCCTTAAACAACAAGTCACAATTGTAATTGTCACCCACAACATGCAGCAGGCTTCTCGAGTTTCTGACACCACCAGTTTCTTCTTGGTTGGCGATCTGGTCGAACACAGCCCCACTGCCCAAATGTTCACCAATCCAACCGATCAACGTACCGAAGCCTATATCTCAGGGAAATTCGGTTAAAGATAGCGAAGGGCAAAAGTTAAAACAACACCTTCGCCTTTTGCCCTTCGCCTTTTTTATGACTCACCTCGAGACTGAACTTAAAGACATTAAACGCGAACTTCTGCTGGGCATGAATCGCGCTCGGAACGCCGTGGTTTTGAGTGGTGAAGCTCTGCTCGAGCAGAGTAGCAAGAAAGCCGAACGCGCTCGAGTTATGGCTTTAGAAATTGAGTATTTTCGAGTTGCACTTGAAGATAAGTGTTTAATGGCTTTTTCTAAGCATCAGTTGGTGGCTCGGGATGCTCGGTTTGTGGCGTTTGTTTTGTCGAGCCTAACCGATTTAGAACGCAGTGGTGATTATGCTGCCCATATTGCTGAGGATGCGGCACTCGCAAAGGGACACTTAGAAACGTTGCATCAGTTATTTGATAAGTTAGCGCAGATGCTCGAACGGCTTAGTTTGGCATTGGAACGTAGCGATGCAGATTTAGCAGGAGCAGTTGCTTTAGAAGATAAAAACGTGGATACACTGATAGACAGTGCCACTGAACGGGTTATCTCGAGTTTTAATACTGTACCACTCGAGCAGGGTTTGGCATCGTTGCGGGTGCTTCGCAGCGCTCAGCGAATTGGTGATCACTTGGAAAACATTGCTGAGCGTTTGAGTTTTGCAATTTCTGGGCAACGCTAAACCACATTCACGTTGGGCAACGCTAAACCACATTCACGTTGGGCAACGCTAAACCACATTCACGTTGGGCAACGCTAAACCACATT
>JBEGTV010000119.1:0-7291 GCA_041179225.1 Deinococcota bacterium
TCCATACCGGGTTCGCGGTAGGCATTAACACAAATTATTTTTGTCCCAGCTACCTTGGCATGATGCAAGTATTTAGTGGCGACTGGTTGGTTGGTAGCCACATTACTGCCAATAAAAACCACCACATCCGAACCAATCCAATCCGAATAAGAACAGGTCGTTGCTGCGATTCCAAGTGTTTCTTTAAGGGCAACAGTACTTGGGCTATGACAAAGCCTTGCCGCGTTATCTATACTGTTCGAGCCAAAAGCCCGAACAGCTTTCTGCACCGCATAGTACCCTTCGTTGGTCATGCCTCGGGAGGTCAGAAAAAAACCCATACGACGTGCCGAAGTGCTTCTTATTCGAGCGGCAATCACCTCTAGCGCCTCTTCCCAAGTTATTCTCGAGAATCCAGATTCACCTTTTAAGCGGCGCATCGGAAACGGTAAACGCCCAAGGTCGCGCAATTCTTTACTCGAGAGCGCCCGCAGGGCAGTAATGTCTTTAAGCCAACTTGGCTCGAGCGCGGGCATGGTATTTAAGCGCAGTAATCGCAAACGAATATTACACAAATGTATTCCGTCTAAAGTCCAATCTTTTAAGCCACTTGTGCCAAGGGCGCAGCCATCGCAAACGCCTTCGTTCAAGATTCGGAAAGCGTAACTTAAATTATCTTTGGATTCCCAAGCCGCCCTAAAGACCTCAAAATAATTGTTCGGTCGTTGTTGCCCAATACCAAATGGCACATAACTTGCCCAGCGTTTGGGATTCCAATTCAGGGGATTCAATTCACTTATTTTCATGCACGTATTATGCCGTGTTTTTGCCCCCTTGACTTACGCCCCCCCAAAGCGGGTTATGATGAAACAGCATGGACGACGGTTTGCGTTTTGATAGTCTGGCAGTCCGCGCCGAAAATCACCTTCCGAACCCATTGGCGCAGTTAGAAGCTCGCCTTGGGATACTCGAGGGCAGTGGTTTATCTGGTCGCGGTGCGTGGAGTGTGGCATTTTCTTCGGGAAGAGCCGCTTTGGATGCTTTGGGGCGAATACTGCGCCCAAATGACAAAGTGATGTTGCACTCAGAGACCTCTGGATTTGCAGTTCGGGCATTTTCTGCCTTGGCTGAATTTGACATAGAAATTGAATTTAATGACCTGACCAGCCCCGATACTTCTTTTCATGGTACGAGTTTGGTTTTTCTTGAAAATCCGACTTCGGCAACCTTAACTGCCTTTGATTTGAGCAAATTGGCTTCTAAAGTCCATACCGCAGGGGCATTATTGGTGGTAGATAATTCAATTTTAACGATGTTTGCCTGCCGTCCGCTCGAATTTGCCATAGATGCGGTAATTTATACCAGTGCGGCTGCTCTATCAGGCGATAGCACCCTTGCACTCGGCGCAATCATGGGACGCTCTGAAGACCTCTTAGAACGCATTCGCGGACACCGTGATACCGTCGGCGCACGTCCCAATGCCCAAGTCTGTGGCAGTGCTTTGCGCGGACTCAAAACCCTTTCGGTTCGACTCGAGCGCCAAACCGCTTCGGCACTTAGTATTTTACCTAAAATCGAAAGCCATGCCGCCATTATTGGAATAACTTATCCCAATAATGAAAGCCATTTAACTCGTGACGGACGCGAAATGAACGGTTCTTTAATCGCCCTTGAATTTGCCGTACCAGAAGCAGCAAAAGCCTTTGTAGACCGCTTGAAGCACTTTGAAACCCTCGACTGGATTGCCAGTGCCGAAAACACCGTCTGTATCCCCAATCGCTCGAGCCACCGCGCCCTCGAGCCGCTTGGCTTAGGTTTATCGGATTGTTTAGTGCGCCTAAGTATCGGCTTAGAAGATGTGATAGACACTTGGCGGGTACTCGAGCCAGCATTAGACGCAGCTTTTGAAGTCACCCCTGAACCTGAACCAATTGAACTCGATGAACCCGAAAATAACCAAGCTCACCCACCGATGCCAGCCTTAGACGACGTGAGTATTGGCATGGACAACATGGCTTTAGATCGCTTTATACAACTGCGGACTTGGCGCGATACAACTGCTAATTTAGAAAGCATCAGTCGCTACTTGGTCTTAAGTAACGCCATTCTAGCTGAGTTAGCTCGAGAAAACCCACGCAACCTAAATGAATGCAGCCAAATCAAAGGTATCGGCATTAAAAAACTTGAACGTTACGGCACACAAATACTCGAGGTGCTAGAAAAACCAGTCCAACCTTGGTTAGCCCTGTTACCAGAACTCGAGAAAATCAACCCACCTCGAGAAAAACCCAATGCTGTGCCAATTCCCGCTAACTTTGACAAGAAACACAAACGCCGTCGGAAGAAAAAATGAAAGTCTTATTGTGCGGTTATTACGGCTTTAAGAATACAGGCGATGAAGCCATTTGTCTTGCCATTACCCGCGAATTGGTTCGGCTTGGGCATACCGTAACGGTACTCAGTGCTAACCCAAAAGAAACATCGGTTTTGTATGGAGTTAAAGCAGTCAAACGCATGAGTCCGCTCGAGACTCCATTGGCGATCCTAAGCGCAGATGTAGTCTTATCTGGTGGTGGTGGTTTACTGCAAGATAAAACTTCAAGCCGCACCCTGACCTATTACTTAGGCATTATTGGTTTAGCAAAATTACTTGGTAAACGCACCGCAGTTTTTAATCAAAGTATCGGTCCGCTATCAGAATCTGGGCAAACTCGCGTAGCAACTTCGCTGCGCGGTGTGACCAGTATTGTACGCGATACGGGCAGTTTTGCCCTGCTCGAGAAGTTGGGGGTAGTCGTTCAACTTGGCGGCGACCCAGCCTTGTTATTAGAAAAACCAATTGGTATTACTCAAAACCCAAATCAAATTCTAATTGCCCCCCGAGAAGGACAGGCTGCGGCAACCGACTGCCTTGTGGAACTTGCTAAAAAATTAGTAGCACAAGGTAAAAGTATTGTGGCACTTGGTTTCCAACCCGGTTGGGATGACGACGAACTCAAAGCCTTTGAAGGCATTCCCAACACTGCAATAGAAAACACCGCCAATCCTGCTCGAGCGTTAGAACTGATTGCAAGCAGTGGTGCAGTCATTGGTGTGCGCCTTCATGCGGTTATCCTAGCTGCTGCGGCTCAAATTCCGTTCTACGGGATTTCTTATGACCCAAAAGTTCAAGGTTTTTGCCGTGATGCCAGCGCCCTCGAGTTACCAACCACCTTTGATGTGAATGTTCTCGAGACGGCAATTTTAAGTCAACAGCAGCCCAATTGGCAAGCAATAGAAACCATGAAATCTCGTGCGCGAGCCAGTTTCGCATGGGCGTTAGAACCAGCCGTGCATGGGCGTTAGAACCTAATACGGCTATGCACTAAACTAATGCCGCTCGAATGTGCCAGCAGTATTTTGATAATTCTTGGCGTGTTCTTGAGTATTTTGGCAATGATGCTCAAGAACACGTAGCGATTTACTTTTAGCTCAAAACCACATTATCCACCGACGTGAATCATTGGGCGGCGCTTGGCTTCTGGTTCGTTGCGCCTTAAAATTTCTCGAGTAATTGGAGCAGTGTCGCCCTCGCCAAACAGTACATAACGCATCAGATGCCGCAGAGGATTGCCGTCTGACCAAGTAAAATAACAATGTGGCTGCAAATGCGTTTCGTCGCGGACATAGAGTAAAAATGCCGCTATTGCATTCGGTACGGCTGGGGCTTTGACACGCATAATGCGGTATTTGCCGCAATCGCCGCTCAGTTCTATGCCCCGAATACGAAGCACATCTTCAAAATCGGAAGCATCAGAGATTTCAACTTCGAGAAAGACCACAGGTTCACGTTCTTCGATGTGATGGTCTTCGCGTTGACGCAGTTCCTTATCGTAATATTCGCCTTCTAAACCCGTTTGTTTGCGGTTTGCAATGATTCGTAACTCACCGTGGGCAAGGTCATCAATGAATTTTTGAGCAGTCGCATCAAGTTCGATTTTGGTTGCCCGTAATTCGAGACTGCGAAAGGTTCTCGAGAGTAAACTGACCACGACAATCCCAGCGATAAAAATTCCAGCAATTCGTAAACCATCGGGGCGATCTATTATGTTGTGTATTGTGGCAAAAAGCATAATTGCCGTAATAATGGCGAACATAATGGTTGAACCTGTCTGACCTTTTTGACGGGCTGATAGGGTCACAGCGATGGCAGCACTCGAGAACAATGCCAATACACCAGTCGCATAAGCACCAGCTTGGGCAGTTACATCGGCATTAAAGGCAATCGTAACGACCACACTAATGGCGGTGAACAAAATTACCAATGGTCGGTTGGCTCGCGCCCAATCCGGTGCCATACCGTACCGTGGTAAGTAGCGCGGTACTAGGTTTAAGAGAGCAGCCACTGCACTTGCCCCAGCAAACCAAAGTATCAGAATTGTGCTGATGTCGTACAGTGTGCCAAAACCTCCACCTAGGAGTTTATGGGCTAAATAGGCAAGGGCGCGTCCGTAGGCTTCTCCACCTTTTTGGAATTCGTCGGCAGGAATAATTAAGGTCGTAATAATACTTGAAGCCATCAGATAAACACTCATAATCACAGCAGCCATTGTCAGTAGTTTTTTGGCATTACGAATTCGTCCAAGTGGTTTTTTAGGATTATCGTTGGCGTTACCTTTAACCAAAGGAATCACAGCCACGCCAGTTTCAAAACCAGACAGACCCAAGGCTAATTGCGGAAATAATAGAAACGAAGCCGCAAACAATGCTACGGGGTTATCTACACGTAAACTGACCAAGTTTTGCCAATCTGGAAGGTAATTAGGATGGGTAAAAATTTCATAAACCGAGCGAAATATCACCACCGCATTTAAGCCTAAGAAGACAATCACCAAGACCACAGCAATGCCGATGGCTTCGGAAAAACCCTTTAAGAAGACTGCTCCAAGCAGTAAAATCAGCACCAAGGTGATAATGACCGCTTTACCCTCGACGTACTGATGGACAAATGGGTTTTCGATGATGTGCGCCGCCGCGTCAGAAGCCGATAACGTAATGGTAATAATAAAACCCGTCATCGCAAAACCAAGCAACACCAAAACCGTTAATTTACCTGCCCACCATGTCAGCAGCGACTCGAGCATGGATAAACTGCCCTGTCCGTGTGGGCTTTCGGCAGCCACTCGGCGGTACATCGGTAACGCGCCAAAAAGCGTCACCAAAACCAAAATCAGGGTCGCAAAGGGTGACAATGCACCCGCCGCAAGTGCCGCTAAAGCTGGCTGATAACCAAGTGAGGAAAAATAATCCACACCAGTCAAACACATGACTTTCCACCAAGGTTGAGTGTGATGCTGATTAATCACCTCAGAATCAGATTCAAATGCCCCTTCGGGTTCTTTTGCGCCCTCGAGCAGCCACTCTTTTAAGCCGTGTGGATGTTCGCCAGATGCTGCCGCAGAATCAATTTTTTGTTCGCTCATTTTACTCCCGTCGCCAAACGGCAACAGGTTATTCTACGCCAAAAAGCCTATAAAAGTTCCAGATTGTGACACTAAGCTGTTGTCCCTCATACAGTATCGGGATTGCTACGAACCCCAGATTCGGAATTGCTACGAACCCCAGTATCGGGACTAAAAACCGATTCAGTTAAGCACTCAGCAATAAAAGCCTCGAGTAAAGTCAGCATCGCACGGGCAGGTTGTTCACTGCCCAATTTTTGCAGCACTCGAGCCAAGGCAAGTCGGCGCTTCAACACCAGACGTTCGACCAACTCTCTGCCTTTGCTGGTTAATCGCACCCGAATGGTACGGGCATCTCCGTTGTCTCGGTGACGTTCTGCCAGATAACGCTCGGTCAGCCTATCCACGGCTTTGGTGGCGGCTGGATAGGAAATATGTAAGCCAGAAGCAATTTGTCCAACTGGAAAACCAGCATCGTCTTTGTTTAATCCCGCCAAAAAACGCAGGGTACGCAATTGGGCGGTGCTGACTTCATCGCTTTCACCTAAAATCTGCTCGAGTAAACGGCGTTCAAAAACTTCTTCGATCACTTCGGGCAATTGGGCTAAAGCGCGTTCAAGTTCGCCAAGGGTATCCATTTCGGGATGGTTTTTGGGCATGATAATTATAGAGACTCGAGCCAACGCGGTAAAAAATGCTCTGTCACCAGTGCGGCACGTTCGGCAGCTTTGGGCAGAAAATCGTTGTAAGTCAGGGCAGCTTCGTCATTTGCACTGTCGGAAATTACCCGAATCAGTACCATTGGCACGTCAAAATCATTGGCTACTTGGAGCGCTGCTGCACCTTCCATTTCTACGGCATCAGCCGCAAATGTTTGTTGTAACCAAAGGCTTTTCTGGCTATCTGCAAGGAAGGTATCGGCAGTCACCACCCGCCCAAGCCTAGAGTGATACCCAAGTTCTCGAGCCGCCTCGAGTGCAAGGGTTGTGCCTTGAATATCCGTGGCAATGGCGTTGCGCCCATCGTTTAGTGTGCCGAGTTCACCACCGTTGACTGGGGTTAAATCCACATCCCATTGCAACGCATCTTTGGCAATTAAAACACTGAGTTGAGCTAGGTCTGGTGCTAACCCGCCAGCTACACCCACAAAAACAATGCCATTGGGTTTATACTCGAGAATTGCTTTGGTGGTAGCACTGGCAGCCGCTACTTTACCAACACCTGTACCAATAATTGGTGTATCTGGAAGAACGCGCATTAAGGCAGCCGTTTCAGAACCCATAGCGGCGAGAATAATAATTTTTGACATGGTACTCCTTGGGGTTTACTGGGGGGTAAATGCAGGCGGAGAATTTTTGCCTCCTGCTGGTAATGCCGCCAGAATATCCCATTTATCTTCCGAACGTAACCGCACATCGTACCCATTACTGGCAAGTTCACCTTCGAGGATATTCCAACCTGTTTTTAAGGTGAGGTTATACCGATAGTAACCTTTTGCACCCGTAGCGCTGTCTTGAGTTTCGATTAAACGCGCCTCTGAACCAACAAGCAGCACTTTATAACGAAAAAATGCCATTAAATTGGGGTCTGAATTTGGCACAAGTAAGCTCGCCTCGAGTTGCGGCTCGCCAGAATCAAGCACTGCATTCTTATTTTGGTCATCGTACATCAGCAATTTTGTATCTGCACCAAGTACAGTTTCGGGCAAACGACCATCACCATGCAGCAACTGCACATCCTTTAATGAAGAAAGTGGCACAGTAATTTCACTCGGTAATTCGAGACGATATTGATCGTTAGTCACCGCACTATCAGCCACACTTGCACCAGCCATAACCAAAGCTACCCGTAAATTTTCGACAACCTGAGGC
>JBEGTV010000120.1:0-7260 GCA_041179225.1 Deinococcota bacterium
CCGCACACCATACTCGGCAAGTTCTGCCGCTAAGGTTTTGACAATTTGCAGCACGCCCGCTTTAGTGGCGGCGTAAATTCCTTGTCCGGGTTCGACCACCAAACTGCGGATGCTCGAGAAGACAATGATTGAACCTGAGCCTTGATTTTTCATAAAGCGTCCAGCTTCGCGCAGTAACCTAAAATTACCTTTGAGATTTAAGCCTACCACCTTGTCAAATTCTTCATCGGTGTAATCCAGTAAGCGTTTGCGGACGTTGATGGCTGGGGTACAAACCATCACATCCACTTTTTCTAAACCTGTAAAAAGGGCAGTGACACTGGCGGCATCAGATAAATTTGCCATACGCACTTCGGCAACCCCACCAGCTTCTCTGATCATTTGGGCTGTTTGCTCTGCGCCCTTGAGATTCATGTCTGCCACAACCACTTTTGCGCCAAAATCAGCTAAGCCTTTGGCGGCGGCTTGTCCAATTCCACTGGCTGCACCAACCACAACGGCGGTTTTTCCCTCGAGACTAAACAGGTTTTTATAAGACATGCACCCATCTTACCTGTTATTGCTTTGAGTTTTGAATGGCTTGTTGGTATGCACCTAACGGCGTGTTCGGGTTGGTTTGGGGTTCAGGTTTATTTTCATAAGCCTCTTGCAAGTCGGCGCAGAGTTCTTCTTGGTCTATTTGGTCGTTGTTTTCACAAATGTCAAAACTAAACTGCATCATGCTGACCCCGACATCATTTGTGGTATTTGCAAAGTAAACCATGGCGGTGTCAACATCAAAAACCCAGACATCGTAAAGAATTTCGTCGGTGGCTTGGTCAGCTACTTGCCAGAATTCGGCATACCCTAAGCCGTCTTCTTCTGCCGAAAATGTTTGCGCTAAAGTCTCGGCGGCTGTTTTTGAATCATGACCATACGCTGTGCCAGAGACCTTTAATTGCTCGAGATGAATTTTAGTTAGCCCTTGCAGATTATCTGGGGTGATGGTTTGCATATTTTCAAATCGAAGTTTCATAGGAAAATCCTAGCACCGATTTGATTGTTGTGTAGAATTCGTTTGATGAAATGGTTTTTTGGATTTGTTTTGCTGTTTGGTGTGGGTTTGGCTGCTCAGACCCCTCGAGTGACACTTTGGACTGGTTTTGATGCTCGAGTCTTAAAGTTTGCCAATTTGCAAGATTTAACGGCTGCTTCTGGGGATAGATTAGAACTTGGTTTAAGCAAAAATAAGTTATCTGGGATTCTCAAAACTGGTTTTATCGCTGGGCGTTTTAATACGGTTGTTTTGTCGTGGAATGCGTTTACACCTACGGGTACAGCTTTGCAAATCGAGGCTCGAGCAAAGGTTGGGGGTAAGTGGTCGGAGTATTTTGGGTTGGGTGCTTGGAGTACCGATTTAAGTCTTAAAAACCAGAGTGTGATTGGGCAAGCCGATTCGTTTGGCGATGTGGACACCGATACCCTTAAACTCAGGTCTTATGCCGATGCGCTACAAATTCGGGTGCGCTTCTCGAGTAAAAAAATCGGGGTAAGTCCGACGTTATTTGGCTTGGCGGCGGTCATGTCCGATTCTTCGCAACATAAAAAAGTGGTGTTGACTAAATCCAATCAAGCAGTTTGGGGTTTGGATTTACCTGTGCCAATGCGTTCACAAATGATTTACCCAAATGGTGGACGGGTTTGGTGCAGTCCAACCAGTACCACAATGCTGCTCGAGTATTGGGGATTAAAACTTGGTCGTTCGCTTGCAGATACCGTGCCAGTTGCAGCTAAAACTGTTTGGGACAGCACCTATGACGGAGCAGGTAATTGGTCTTTTAACATGGCATATGCCAGTTCCAAAGGTCTTAGAGCCTATGTGCATCGGCTGAGTAACCTGACCGAAGCCGAACAATACATTGCTAAAGGTATTCCGCTTGTCCTTAGCATCGCTTGGAAACTCGGGGCTTTAACAGGGGCTGCACTGCCCTCGAGCAGCGGGCATTTGCTGGTGCTGCGTGGTTTTACCAAATCTGGAGATGCCATTGTCAATGACCCTGCGGCGGCAACCGATGCAACGGTACGGCGTGTCTATAACCGTATGCAACTCGAGAAGGCTTGGATTGAGGCTTCGGGTGGTATGGTCTATATTGTAGAGGCGCAAAAATGATGAATAATTTGAAACCCATAAATTCCCTATCCGACATTCCAATCGAGTACCAAAATACTCCGATTGAACGCCTACTGAATTTCCATAATTTAGGCGCAGATTTAGAACGTTGTGACAAAGCCGAAATTCTAATTGGTATGTGCATGGATAACCGTAAAGTCCTGCGAACCCCAGATAATTTTGCCTATGTGCTGCGTACCACTGGCGCAAATCTACGCCATAATGAATTCCGAGTGACCTATGCGCTTTCGATTGGTGGGGTTCGCCATATTGCTTTAATTGCCCATACAAATTGTGGCATGGTTGGTCTGAGTCGAAAGCTACCTGCTTTTGTGCAAGGTATGATTGATGTCGGCTGGAATGAAACCGATGCGAGGGAATACTTTTTTCAGTATGCTCCATTTTTTGAAATCGAAAACGAAGCAGATTTTGTGCGCTTAGAGGCGTTGCGCTTAAGAGCTAAGTACCCCAATGTCGTGATTGTGCCATTGATGTATCAAGTCGAGGATAATCGTTTGTACCTAGTGCAAGAGTAACCATTTGTAATCGGTTTTAGTGTTTACTTACTTTTTTTAATTGGCGTAAAGGGCGCAATAGAACTGTCCTCATTTCAAAATTTATTTTTGCGGTAGGCTACGTTATGCGTCGCGCTATTTTACTTTTGCCTGTACTACTCTTATCTTGCACTCGGAATTTACCACCTTTGCTTGATGAATTTAGCGTCTCGAGTACATCAGTTCAGCCGTGCCAATCGGTGAATCTTAATGTCACGGCTCGAGACCCCGAAAATGCAGCTTTGAATTACACCTTTTTGGCTTCGCCAGACATGGGAACATTCGATACATTTGGAGCAACTGCCACTTGGTTACAAACCCCAACCACTACCCAAGCCAATCAGACTGTGGTCTTTACCGTGCGGATAACCGACGGGCAGAATGTGGTGCAGAGTAACCCAATCAAAGTAAAATTATTGCCTGATACGCAAGCCAAGAACTGCTCGAGTATTAGTGGGGTGGTGCGCCCGGGGGTGCAATTTGCAGCCCTGCGCGGTTACGAAAAAGCCGAGATACGCCTAGGTGAAGCCATCGTCCAATTTAAGAATCCTAATTCGGCTTTGCGCTTACAAAGTACAGAACTGGCAGTAAAAACTTGGATTACAGGCAATACGGCTGTACTAGAAGCCCCGCGCATGAAGGCTCGAGCTAGACTGCAAAGTGCAAACCCTCGAGTGAGCGGAACTACTGCGTTAGAAACCCTGCAATTTGTCTCGAGCTTACGCCAACGCCCTGATGTTCTAAGTGCCGAACCAAACACAATTCTAAAAACCCAAGCTGCGCCGAACGACCCGTTGTACGCCAAGCAGTGGCATTATGGGATGCTGAACTTACCAAGCACTTGGGACGGTTTCTCGGGTAGTAGCGATGTGGGCGCGGGCGTGATTGTGGCAGTGCTGGATTCTGGAATTCTTTGGGATGCAACCGACCCCGCTAAGCAACACCCAGATTTCAATTGTGAAGTTGCATCGGGCAAACCAAAAATCCTACCCGGTTATGATTTTGTGCAAAACGATAATAATGCCTTTGATTCAGACCCCAACGCTGGTTTTCATGGCACACACGTGTCTGGCACAGTTGGCGCTTGCAGCAACAATGCCCTTGGTGTGGCGGGTGTGGCATGGCAAGCCCAGATTTTACCAATTCGAGCCTTAGATAGTTCGGGTGGGTCTATCGAAGATATTGCAAAAGCAGTGTACTGGGCGGCTGGAATCAGCAGTTCTCCGCTCGGTGCAATTCCAAATAACCCAAACCCTGCTAATATCATCAATATGAGCCTTGGTGGTGAACAATCCCCAAGCCCAGTCTTACAAGCTGCTGTGGATGCTGCCAATGCAAAAGGCGTAGTTGTGGTTGTGGCAGCAGGTAACAGCAACATAGATGCGGCGCTATTTACCCCAGCTAATCTTCAAGGTGTGATTCCAGTTGGCGCACTTGCCCCAGATAAAGCTCGAGCCAGTTATTCAAATTATGGTTCAACCGTTGCCTTGGTTGCACCGGGTGGTGATTTTGCCCAGCGTAACATCTCCGAAGATGGGGTCTTGTCCACTTTGGGGTGCGGTACTGGTGATGTCGGACAGTATTACAGTCCGTCTGGCGGGACAACCCCGCCTTGTGCCAATTTTGGTTTTGGTTCGTATCATGGCACTTCAATGGCTTCGCCACATGTTGCGGGTGTGATTGCCCTAATGATGAGTAAAAATGCGGCTCTGCGCGACGCAGACCCAAGTAATTGGGTACGGATTCGGTCATACCTGACCGATAGCTCGAGCTTAACTGGCTTAACCCGTTGTTCTCAGGGTTGCGGGGCTGGCTTGCTCGATGCCAATAGTGCCATGCAAAAAGCTGTGGCTTTACCAAGTATTGGTTCGGTTGTGGTGCGAAATAATCCAAGCGAAATAGACCTTGGCTCGAGTCAAAACCAAACCACTTTTACAATTCAGAATGTCGGTGATACAGCCGCCAACCTAAACATCAGTGCCACTGGAAATGGTTTAAGTGTTAGTCCAAGCACACTCACCCTTGCTGCAAATGCTACTCAAGTTATCACTGTCAACTTAAACCGAGGTGGTCTAAATGGACAGTTCGCTGGCAGAATTAACCTTGTCTACGGCACTCGCAGTCTCGAGCAGCGCGTGTATTACACCCAAGGCAGCAGTGTTCTCGGTAGTCCAGCAGGGCATTACCTCAGAATCTACCGAGTCGAAAATGCGGATAAACGTACTCGTTTGAATTACCCAGATACACCAGTTGGTGCAAATGGTTCTTTTGCTTTTGATAACCTTGAGCCGGGGCAGTATGACATTACCGCTTACCGCGAAAGCAGCATCAACTCTGATGGAACAATCAATGTTTCTGACCTTGGTGAATCTCGAGGACTATTTACTTTCGATACGCCAGTCACCACCGAAGTGAATCTTGACAATGCCCCACAAGTCATTTGCTCGAGAACAGGTACAATTGAAAACGGTCCAAGCAAATGCCCCGGCAAGTAGGGTTCATCGGTCAAAGGATGTTAATCTTAATCCTGTGGAATTCGTAATTTTTGACCTTGAAACAACGGGGTTAAGCCCAGACCGAGACGCAATTCTCGAGATTGGCGCTTTGGTTGTGCGTAATGACCGTATCACCTCAGAAACCTTTGAAACTCTGGTGCAACCCAATCGCCCAATTCCTTTTTATATTTCTAAAATCAATGGCATCACAGACCGTATGGTGCAACACGCGCCAAGCATTGACGAGGCATTACCGAACTTCCTCGAGTTTGTAGCAGGTAGACAACTTGTGGCACACAATGCCAGTTTTGATATTGGTTTTGTCAGGGCAAATGCAGCCCGACTTGGTTTAGAAGCCCCGTTAAGAGCCACTTGCACTGTGCAACTTTCCAGAAAAGCCTTCCCAAACGAAGCAAGGCATAATTTGGATGCGATTTGTACAAGGCTTGGAATTGTTGCTAGCAACCGCCACCGCGCCTTAGCCGATGTTGAAGTGACCGCCCAAGCATTTCTTGAGTTTAGACGCAGGTTGTTGGTTAAAGCCTAGTTTGGCTATGAGCTTTGAGCTATGAGGGTTTGCCTTTTGCTCTTCGCCTTATTGTTGTGAAAAAGCCGCTAATGCCTCGAGTTTACCCAAGGCTGTACCGCTTTCTAAAATTTGTAATGCCAGATACACGCCTTGCTCGAGACTGTTGGTTGCATCGGCAATATACAAAGCGGCTCCTGCATTGGCGGCTACTGCCTCTCGCTGAGCGGTTGTGCCTTGTCCTCCCAGAACGGCGCGTACAATTGTAGCGTTGATACTGGCATCCCCACCAATTAAAGCACTGCTGGAGTGTAACTCGAGTCCAAGGTCTTGTGGCATTAGGTCGTATTCTCGGATGCTCGAGCCTCGCACTTCGGCAATGTGGGTTGTGCCTGCCACGCTAACATCATCGTAGCGAGTGCCGTTGGGGGCTTGTCCGTAGACCACCATTGCGCCTGTAATCCCGAGTTGCTGCAACACATTTGCCATCAGCAACACCAGACTTTTATCGGCGACACCAAGCAATTGATGGGTTGCCCCTGCTGGGTTGGTCAGAGGACCAAGAATGTTAAAAACAGTCCGAATCCCAAGTTCAGCGCGGACTGGAACGGTGTTTCGCATCGCGGGATGGTGCGAACGAGCAAATAAGAAGCCAATACCAATCTGTTCAATGGCACTAGCCACTTGTTCGGGGCTAAGCTCGAGTTTCACACCCAACGCCTCGAGAACATCGGCACTACCTGAGGGTCTGCCAGCCGTGCGATTCCCATGTTTAGCTACCCGTACTCCTGCTGCCGCGACCACAAAAGCACTAGCAGTCGAGATATTAAAGTTAGCAGTGCCAGTGCCACCCGTGCCGCAAGTATCCACCAATGTACCGCTTGCCACGGGAACATGCACTGCCCTCGAGCGCATGGCTTTAGCGAATCCCGTTACTTCACCGACTGTTTCACCGCGTACCCGCAATGCAGCCAGAACTGCCGAGGTTTTCACAGCAGATAATTCACCATCCATAATTAAACCCATGAGGCTTTCGGCATCTTCTAGGCTAAGTGGTTGATTAGAAATGGCTCGAGTAAATAATGGAACGGACATAGCTTAAGTTTAACTTGATTTTTGCTGCTGAATTTCTTTCCAAGCTGCCCGAGCGCCATTTAAGTAGGCTCGTTCAAAAGTGTAATCAGAAACAGCTTTTAGCAGAACATCACCAACAGGATTTAAGAAAAGTCGTTTGGCAGCCAGTAAACTTGGATGCACTCCAAGCTGCATGGCGACTACATCGCCGTATTTTTGAGCGATTTGCACCGCTTGAAAACCTGCCGAATAAGCCTTTTTTGGGTTGCGAATTTGTTCACCTGCATGAAAAGCAAGGGTGTTTGCTAAACGCCGCAATTTCAGACCAGCTTTCTCGAGCCGAAGCGCAAATTCTAAATCCTCACCACCATACCCAGATAAACTTTCATCAAAACCATTCTGCTCGAGCGCCGCATTTTTTGGCAAACTGGTGTTCATACCCGTAATGTTAATCCAACTTGG
>JBEGTV010000121.1:0-7214 GCA_041179225.1 Deinococcota bacterium
CCCATTTACAAATTTAGCGATTTAACAGGGGTAGAAACTGTTCTTGAGCGGTTTGCATCTCGGGAATTGGTGGTGAAACTCGAAAAAAGTGCTGGTGAACGCGATCATCGCTGGACGCATTTACTGACAGGTGCGCCGATTTTACCGATTGCTTCGGATGTGGCTCGAACCAGTGGCGGAAGTTCAGACCTGATCAACCGTATCGAAACACTGGAATCCGAAATGCTGGCACTCAGAGCAGAACTCGAGGCAATAAAGAACAAGCGATGAATCTGGTCTTCATCGCTGTTTTTGGGGCTTTGGGCAGTCTGGCAAGGTACGGAATTGGGCTGTGGGGCGCTTCTCATGGCTTACTTTTTCCGTGGGGAACACTGCTGATTAACGTTTTAGGCAGCTTAATTCTTGGCTTTGTGGCAACCTTAGCACTCGAGCAGCAAATTTCTGAAACCATGCGGCTTGCGATAGCCGTGGGGTTTTGTGGGGCATTTACCACCTTTAGCACCTTTGAACTCGAGGTCATGAACGCCATTCTCGAGGGACGATTTGCCATTGCCATTGCCTACGTCGCCTCGAGTCTGGTTTTAGGTTTACTAGCGGTTTTTCTGGGTCGTGGTTTGGCGCTGCTTATTTAGGTTGCGGTAAGCCTTTATTTAAGGCATCAAAAGCTACTGGGCGCGGCAGTGTACGCATATTAAAAACAAGCTGCCCGGTTTTTTCATCGCGTCTAAACGGCGACCACCAAACAAATGTAGCGCGTCCAGCTAAGTCGTTAAGCGTTACCGGTCCAAAGGCTCTACCGTCTTCACTGCCGCCAGGTGAACGATTATCGCCCATCACAAAATACTGATTGTTTTTTAGTAAAAACGGCGTGATTTTATAACCAGCTTTGGCTTTTTCTTCACCACAAGGGCTTTCTGGACGGAGTTTATCGGCTTCGGCAGCTTTATGGAAATTCCAGTAATCAGAATTAGCAAGGTAACTACAATCATCAAAGCTCTGTTGTTTTTTCCAGTAATTAACTGTATGGTTTTCGTTTACTTTAACACCATTAACGGTTAAAATCCCTTTCTCGAGACTGATTTTATCACCTGGAACACCAACAATCCGCTTAATGTAAAAAGGCTTGTAGGTCAGACTAGGAATGAGGTTGCCAATCAGTGGCATTGGTTGTATCCGTCCAGCGTCCTTTGGTGGTTTAAGTACCACCAAGTCACCGCGTTTATAGCTCATAATACCAAGTTTAGAAAACCACATCTCGTATTTGGGAACAAAAACTCTTTCACCATCGCGGATACTTGGCAAATCGCTCGAGCCTGAAATAGCCACTGTAGTAAACACAAAAGTGGTGATGACCACAGCAATAATCACAGCTTCACCAATTGGGCGAACCCATTCACGCCAAAGGTAATCTCCGAGATGAGCAAAAACCTTACTGGCTTTTTTCTTGATTGGTTCTATCACCACTGGTTCGAGTGGTGGGCTTGAAATAGTGTCAGGTATTTCTTGTTCAGGATTAGGTTTATCAGGATTCATAACAACTCCTCATTGTGCATAGACGTGTAGGGTAGGCTCTGCCTACCACCGATATTTGTGTGAGATGTGGGCAAGCCCACTCTACCCATGTTTTATTTATGCTCGAGGTGGTGCAAGTGCATCAAATGCCCGTAAAGTCAACGCCTGAGTACCAACTTCGAGCCAAATCTGGACAAATTGGGTTTGGCGAACCTCGAGTGGCACAGGTTGCAAGTCCAAGCCAACCCCTTGGAGTTGAACTGGAACTGGTTGCCGTACCTCGAGATTTAGGGCTGTGGCTTTTTGTTCATGGATTGGGTGTTCTAAGGGCGTGAAATGCGTTTCGATTTCTTGCACCACGGCTCTTGCCAATGCCCCACCGCTAATAAAAATCAGCAGCGCAGCGCAGCGCAAAAACCAGTTGTGTAGAGCAGAACGCATGTGGCTTGAGTATACTCATGTTTTTCTGAGAAGATTGTCTTTAGATGTCTCGAGTTCTTTTTTTATTGTTGTTGCTGTTGGTTTCGTGTGTGCCTTCTGCGGCAATGCCACGCACTGAGGCTGGCAGCGCCCTGTATATCCTCTCTAATCTGAACGGCTTAGACGGAGCGCAACGACTCGAGGGCATGGCTTATGGCGAACATCCACGCCAAAAGCTCGATGTGTACCTGCCGACGGGTTCTCGAGCCAAATCTAAGGGGCTTGTGGTTTTTGGCTATGGCGGAGGCTATAAAGACGGCAACCGCGACGAGTACCGCTTTATCGGGCAAGTCTTTGCCAGTCTGGGCTTGGTGACGGTTATTTATGATTACCGCTTGTACCCAGAAGTACGCTTCCCAACCTATCTCGAGGATGCGGCTTTGGCAGTGCGTTGGGTTTTTGAAAACGCCGCCAAATACGGCGCAGACAAGTACGCCATGATCCTAGCGGGTCACAGTGCTGGGGCGCATATGGCGGCATTGCTTGCCACCAATCCAGTCCATCTGGAGATGGTTGGTTTGCAACCACGGATTTTTAATTTGGTGCTGTGCTTAGGTGGTGGTTATGATTTTTGGGATGCCCAATCTGGTTTTATTTCCTCAGATATTGCCGAAGTCATGCAGGGTGCTAGCCCCAAAGCCACCCAACCGCTCGAGTTTTTAAGTGCTTTTGTACCGCCAATGCTCTTGATGCACGGCACTGCCGACCAAGTGCTACCAATTAATCAAGCCCGAATTTTTGCGGCTCGAGCCAAGACGATTGGCGCAGATGTGACCCTGCTCGAGTACACTGGCGACCATGCCAGTACCGTGATTGATTTGTCTGTACCGTTGCGTTTCCGTTCAAAGCAATTTGATGATTTGGTGGCACAATTAAAAGTCCGTGGGTTTCTATGAATTACGATACACTAGCCGAATTATATGAATTGCAGTACACCAATTACCGCGATGACATTGCCTTTTATGCCCGAATAGCCGAACGCCTAGGCGCAACCCGAATCCTCGAGTTAGGCGCTGGTAACGGACGAGTTAGTGTTCCTTTAGCGCGGCGTGGTTTTGAAATTTCGTCACTCGAGCCAAGTGCCAAGATGCTCAAAAAAGCCAGAACTTATGCCGCCGAAGAAAATGTGAACATTCATTTTATTGAAGCTGATGCGAGAAATTTTAGTCTCGAGAAACGTTTTGATTTGATTATCGCACCATTCAATATGCTCATGCACCTGTACACCCTATTAGAGCAAGACGCAGCGCTTGAATGTATTAGAAATCATCTTGAGGACGGCGGGATTTTTGCTTTTGATTTGTACCAACCGCGTTTTGGCGTAGAAGGTGTGCTGCGGCACGAAGGTGAAACTTTTGAACTGCCCGATGGCGCAAGACTCGATATTTTTTTGCACCAAAAAATTGATAAAACCATGCAAATTTGTACAACAACCTATTACTGCGATACTATAAAACCAGATAAAACCCTGCACCGCGAAATCCTGACCCTGACCCAACGGTACTACACCCGCTTTGAACTCGAGCGTTGGCTAAAAGAATTTCGGCTCGAATGGAGTGGGGATTTTGATGGGGCGCGATTAACCGACTCGAGTCCGTACTTAATTGGCGTGGCACGAAAAATATGATGCCGTGACAAGAAGAAACTTGGATCGAGACTGTACAGATTTGGCTTGAAATGCAATTCCCAAGTATAGGTAAGCTCAAAACCATACATTCAGGCAGCAGTGCCTTTTGGGGTGTTGCGTTTCTCGAGGGACAAAAACTGCATTTTAAGGCAGTACCAAAAGAACTTTCTCGAGAAGTCAGACTTACACCGTGGTTGCAACAATTCTCGACTCACACGCCGATTGTCTTAGCTGCCGAACCGACTCTTGGCTGGTTGTTGACCCAAAGTGCTGGTGACACTCCGTTGATTCGAGATGCCAACCCCGAGCATTGGCTGAAGGCTTTACATGCCATGTCCGAATTACAAATTGCTACCTTAGCTCAGCATCAAGTGGTTCTCAGGCTTGGTTGTGAAATTCTCGAGCCGAGCAAAGCATTGACACAGGCTCGAGTCATTCTTGAATCCAGCACAGATGAAAATGCCCCTCGTGCCTTAGCGACACTAAGTCAATTTCAACTTGAGGGTTTGGATTTACTACCACTTGCCCTTAATCATGGTGATTTTCACCCAATGAACGTGATTTCACCAAGTACAATTATTGACTGGTCAGATGCACTGATCACCCATCCTTTTGTTGACCTTGAGCGGTTCTTGCGCTGGATTATGGGCAATGCCAAACCACACCACTGGAGTCCTTTTTCCAATACTCGAGAACTCGAGCCAAGGTTTATTAGGGCATACCTCGAGCCTTGGGCGGGTTTTGCACCAATAGAAAAACTCGAGCAAACATTTAAGGCAACTCGTCCATTTGGCATGGCTGTGCTGCTTGCCAATGCCCGCGCAAATGCCTTTCTTGGGCGTTCGCTCGAGGCGTTTTACATTCGGCAACTCGCAAAATTTGTTTTCTAAGTGCTTCCCTGATGAACTTTGAGAATCTGAGCGAAGCGAGTAGGCACTTAGGTCAAAATGCGCTTTCGTTTGACTCGAGCCTTTGGTACACTTGCGCGTTATGTTATCAACTTCTGCTATCCGCGAGAAATACTTGTCTTTTTTTGAATCTAAAGGGCATTTGCGTTTCCCTTCGCATCCAATTCCAGTCTATACCGACCCAACCCTAATGTTTAGCGTGGCGGGAATGTCGCAGTTTAAGCCCCAATTTGTTGGAGCGCCAGCTAAATTTGCGGGTGTGGACGGCGAATGGAAACGTGTTACCACCGCACAAAAAGTCATTCGGATTGGTGATATTGAAAATGTTGGACGTACATTAAGGCACTGCTCGTTCTTTGAAATGATGGGTAATTTTTCGTTTGATAGTTACTTCAAAAAAGAAGCGATTGAATGGGCTTGGGAATTTATCACTTCTCCAGATTGGCTTGGTTTTGAAGCTGACAGAATCTATGTGACGATTTACAAAGACGACGAAGAGGCTTTTGGGTACTGGACTAAAAACGTTGGTTTAGACCCAAGCCGTATTAATCGCTTTGATGCTGACGAAAATTTCTGGCCCCAGAACGCGCCCTTAAAAGGTCCTAACGGTCCGTGTGGTCCGTGTTCCGAAATTTTTTATGATCGCGGTGAGGCGTTCGGTACGGACACTTGGGAAGATTACGCTAAGAACCCAGAGTCAGATCGTTTTCTCGAGTTTTGGAATTTGGTTTTTCCGGGTTATAACCGTTCTGATGGCGAGGATGGCAAGGGCGCACTCGAGGATTTAGGGCGTAAAAACATTGATACTGGCTTAGGGTTAATCCGCGCTGCTCTGATTTCGCAAAATGTACAAGATTTATACGACACCGACGATTTCAGACCGCTCATTGCGGCTGTGGTGAAACTCTGTGGGAAGCCTTATGAGGGCATTAAAAGCGTTTCGCACCGAGTTATTGCCGAACATATTCGCATGGTGACAATGACTCTGACGGATGGTTTAACGTTTGGCACAGCCGAACGCGAATATGTGGTTCGTAAAGTCATGCGCCGAGCCTTGAGGCACGCCTATTTATTGGGCTTGAAAGAACCAGCCCTTTATACCCTTGTGCCAATTGTGGTGCAAACCCTAGGCGTTGCCTTTCCAGAGCTAAACGCTGCTGCCGATTCTGTGGCAAAACAAATCAGGCTCGAGGAGAGCAGTTTTCTTGAGACCCTAGGCAAAGGCATTTTGCGACTCGAGAAACTGCTCGAGAACAAAAAATCTGGAGATGTGCTTTCTGGTGATGATGCCTTTACTTTGTACGACACGTATGGTTTCCCACTGGATTTAACTAAAGAAATTGCTGAGGAGCGCAGCGTAAGCATAGACGAAGACGGTTACAAAGCCGCCCTGAAAAAAGCCCAAGCACTGGCTCGAGGCGCGTCTAAGTTCAAGCGTGGACTATTTGAAGGTCAAAATAATCTGCTCGAGAATGTGCCAGCTACAAATTTTGCTGGGTACTCGAGTTTAGAAGCGAGTTCTAAGGTTATGGCTTTGGTTGAAAATGATGCGCTTGTCTCGAGTGTGACCGAAGGTGCGTTGGTGCAAATTGTTCTTGAGTCAACCCCGTTTTATGCCGAGAGTGGCGGACAAGTTGGTGACACGGGAATGCTTCATTGGGTGATTTCTACGCATCAAAGTGGTGAAATTGCTATTTCTAACACCTTCAAAACTGCCCAAGGTGTGTTTGTTCATGAAGGTACGGTATTGCGTGGCACGTTAAACCAAGGTGATACCGTAGACGCTCGCGTTGAAAGCTCAGCACGTCGAGCGACAGAACGGCATCATACAGCAACGCATCTGTTACAAGCCGCACTTAGAGCAGTCCTCGGCTCGAGTGTCAATCAGGCGGGTTCGTATGTTGCGCCAGACCGTTTACGTTTTGATTTTACCCATGCCGAAAGTATGACTGATGATGAAATCAGTAAAGTTGAAATGCTGGTTAATCGCTGGATTCAAGCCGATTTTGCTGTTACTGCCGAAAACATGAATCTCGAGGCAGCCCGTAAGACTGGGGCAATGGCATTATTCGGTGAGAAATACGGCGATATTGTGCGGGTTGTATCCGTAAATGGTGATGTCTCGAGTATTGGGATTCTCGAATCGGTCAAGCACATCTCGAGCAAAGAACTTTGTGGTGGGACACACGTGCCAAGTACGGGTTCGATTGGTAGCTTTGTGATTGTGTCTGAAGAAAGCATCAAAGCTGGTGTGCGTCGTATCGAAGCGCTTTGTGGTGAAGCAGCCGTACAATACACCCGTCATGCCCTCGAGTTACTATCAAAAGCATCACGCGCCCTGACCACCACGCCAGAAAACCTGACCGAACGACTCGAGAAGTTGTTTGACGAACAAAAAGCCGCCAACCGAGAAATTGCCAACCTTAAAGCTGCCGTGGTTCGGGCGCAAACTGCGGGTGGGGCTAATGTGGACAGTTTAGAGCTTGGTGGTTTCAAAGCCGCACGGCTTCAACTCGAGGGGGTAGAGGGTGGGGCATTGAAAACTGCTGCCGACGACCTGATGGACAAAACCAAAGCCGATATTATTGTGGTGGGTTCTGGTGGTGGCTTGGTGGTTAAAGTCTCCAAAGAAGCCAATGCCAAAGGCATTAAAGCTGGCGATATTATCCGTAAACTGGCACAAGCTG
>JBEGTV010000122.1:0-7140 GCA_041179225.1 Deinococcota bacterium
GGGGTGAACCATGACCAGTTTTGAAACGGTTCTTGAACCACAAGAAATCCTTGCGGTACTGCGCGAAGGTGAACGCTTAGAATTCAAAGCCTTACTGCGAAGCCAACCTGAAACCAGCATAGATGCGGCTTTTCAAGATGCCAATCAAACCGAAAGACTCGAATTTCTGCGCTTACTGCCCGTCGAACGAGCCTCGAGTACCTTCACCGATTTACCTTTAATAGAACAAGCTGAGTACATCATGGATTTACCCGCAGATCGCCTTCGGGTGATGGGGGCGTTCATTGGACCTGATGAAATCGCTGATTTACTCCAAGAAATTTCTAATCTCGAAACAAGGGATCATCTCTTAAATGCCTTACCACCAACCCTATCCTCGAGCGCCTTAAGTTTATTACAATACGAGGACGACGACGCGGGTGGCATGATGACCCCCGAATTTGTGGCGGTACTCGAGGCATGGACGGTTCAACACACCTTGCAATTTTTGCGGCAAGCGGCTGACCATGCCGAAACGGTCAGCAACCTCTATGTGGTTAATAGCGAAGGGCATTTAACGGGCATGATTTCTTTGCAAAGCCTTGTGACTGCGCCATCTCGAGCCAAAATTGAAGATATTGCCCGCCGAGAAATTATTTTTGCCCGCACCAATACCGACCAAGAAGAAGTGGCGCGTTTAATGCGCGATTACGATTTGAACGTCATGCCTGTAGTAGACGAAAATGGTGTTCTAAAAGGGATTATTACGATTGATGATGTGATCGATGTGATTGAGGAAGAAGCCACCGAAGATATTTACAAAGGCGCGGCAATGGAAGGCTCGGAAATTGATTACCTTCGTACCAGTCCAATTACTTTATGGCAAAAACGGGTTTTGTGGTTGGCTGCCCTGTCGGTCTCAGAAATTCTAACTGTCGCGGTCAACACGAGTTACGAGAATTTACTGACCCAACAAATTATTCTACAAAGTTATATTGCAGCCCTGATCGGCACAGGTGGCAACACAGGTTCGCAAAGTGCAGTGCTGATTATTCGGGCGATTTCCCAAGGACAAATTAGGGGACGCGACGCATTTAAGGTGCTGGCTAAAGAATTCAGCACTGGCTTACTGCTGGGTGTTACACTGGCTATTTTTGCTTTTATTCGCGTACTGGTCTTGAAATCCGATGCGGGAACACCCATCGCCCTAACGATTGCCCTTGCGGTGTTTGCGATTGTCTTTACCGCCAATATCGTTGGTGCAATGCTGCCAATAGCTTTTTATAAACTTAAAATAGACCCGGCTTTAACCTCGAGTCCGTTCTTAGCTACCATTATGGATGCGACAGGCTTATTGATTTACTTCAACATTGCCAAATTGGTGTTAGGAATATAAAACCCCTCACAATGTTGTGAGGGATTTACTTTTTTTGGTTTAATTCATTGCCGCACGAAGCGCAGTAACCCGTTCATTCAGAGGCGCAACTGCTCCAGCACTCTGATTTGCCATTTCGAGTTGCACAATAGCCCCAGCATGAATATGATGATCGTCTGGATTGCCAAATAAGCTGTCTAGCAAAGCAAATTCATCTTGGCTACGCAAATTTGCATCGTTGCGGAACATTTCTAAGTACGTCCATTGAAATTGCTGTTCGGAAATACTACCACTGAGGTACTTATCCATTAGGTTCTTATACGGGTCTAAACTGGTGCGCTTATCTGCTGCCACCACTTCACCCTCGAGTGGCGGCAAGAACTTCTCGAGATTCGGTTCTAGGTTTTCTTTGGTGATATTCCAATTATCAAGGTCAAACTTGGCTTCTTGATCACGGAACAAAATAATCTGCGGACTCTGATGCACAATTCCCGTAATATCTGCCACGTGATTACTCGCAGGACGAGCCTCGACCACACGAATCACACCCACAGGCACATCTGGGCGCTGACTAAGGTACGATTCGATATTGCCCCAACCTTGCATGGTCTTATGGCAAGTCCCAGCCTTAAAAACAACACAAGCTGGATTTTCGGATAAAAACAAATTGACTTCTTCGGGCGTAGTTAAAGCAAACATTCTTTCACGCATAATAAAAACCTCTTTTGACATTGTGCAATACTATTGACACAAAAACAGTTAGGCAGACAACACAGAAGGCGAAGGGCAAAAGGCGAAAGGTAAAAGTAACCCTTTTACCTTTTTACTGCTGTTCGCTCGAGTGCCGCATCGAAATTCAGATGATTAAACAAATAATGAGCCAGCATGGTTGGTATGACACTGCCAGAAGCAACTGTGATAACACCAAATAAAACACCGATTAAACCTGTCCAGAGCGTGTAACCCCACGCAACCCTTGGGGCTGGATGAAATGCCGCAAAAATAATCGCTTGAAGGATTAACGCCAACCAAAGCGGTAAGAATTTAATACCCAAACCCAACAGTAAGCCACGAAAAAAAAGTTCTTCTCCAATCCCACTGGTTAAACTTAGGGCAAACGCCCACGCAGGCGTTAAATTCAACTGACCAATAATCCCTTCGAGTTGCCCACCCGCCAGCCGAAAACTTGGTACAGAATGCTCAAAGACATGGGAAAGAATCATTGCTAGAAAAAAAGCAGTCAGTGAAGCAAAAAAAGCAACTTCAGGACTGGTGTCTGGAAGTGGAATACCAAGTAGCACACAACCCAAGTACCCAAGTAACATCATGCCCAGTCCGGGTAATGCCAGAATAATTTTTATATCAAGTGAAAAACGACGCACAGGGAAAAAGTATAAAACGAGCCATATGAGTTATACTTGGATTTCTGATTTGATCAAATACCCGCTAAATCGGTTGACTACTCGAAAACCGCAGGATTCGTAGAAATCACGATTTTTGAATCCAGCAAAGACTTGTGCAGTGTGCGCCCCCAAGACTTGTAAGCGCCTGAAACCCTCGAGAATGATGGCTCGTCCCATGCCTTGCCGTTGGAATGCAGCTCGAGTTCCAACAGGTTCAAAATAACCAACACCATTAGAGAGCCAGACCACGCAAAACGAAGCAAATTCGTTATCTGGGCTTGAAATTACAAGATCAAGTTCTGGGTTGTACCCAAGCATCGAGCGAACTCGAGTATAACGTTGTTCCGTAAATTTAGAAGGATAAAATGCGTCTCGGTGAACAGCAACTCGTTCTTCAAATTCAGACTCGAGGACATGTCGTGCCTTAAAGCCAGTTGGCAATTCAGAGTTTGGAATATCTGATTTCAAATCAATCCCGAATAAAAAGTATTGCTCTTTGCCTTGTACAAATCCGCATGACTCGAGTACCCGAACCAACTTCGAGTTACCTAGGTTGCAGTCCGTATATATTTCTGTTGGGTAAGCATTTTCTGCCCAAGCCACAATTTCTCGAGCCAGTGTATCGAAATCTGTATTGCCAAGGCTTGGGTGCAATTGAATCTCAAAATGACCAGAAATGAGCCAGCCTAATCCAATCAAGTGTTTGCCCAAAAACCATAATCTAAACTGATGAAGTTCAGGTTCATACTGCCCGTAACGCCACCAAATATCACCTGCATGAAGAAAACCTTGGTTGTCTCCGACTATATCTCGGGCTTGGTCAAAAAATGCGGTGATGATCGGTAAATCATCAACCCCAAGGAAATCTCTGTTTGAAAACGTCATACTCGAGTTTAATGGGTTCGAGATAACTCGAGTATCGGCTGAATCGCTTAGAAGATACCTAAATATACGGCAGCCTGCTTGTATCACCTGAGCCAGTTACTAAAACAGGGTTAGAATGTGCTTACGGTCATGCAGCTACCATTTGTTTTATCTTACGAAAATTCGTGCTTAGGAGAATTTGACCAACGGATTAGTCATAGACCCCAGAAGCATTCATTAGATGTGCATCTTAAGTCAATACAGGACATCTATTCACAATTGGAAATGGAACAACAGCAACTTGGGGGTCAGCCAGAAATTGTGAAATTATGGTTAAAAGACTGGACTTCTGGCGAAGACAAATTGCAAAAAGTATTACGACAATGGGAAGTTGTGGAAAACAATCCAGAAACACCAGACGCACTTCCCTTACTGGCTTGGCTTGCTACTCGTAGAAGGCGTTGGGAATTACTCTGTGTGGAATCGGGAATTCCATTTCCAGATGTTTTTTTGCTTTATCGGATTGACCGTTTATGGAGAAAAGGCTACCTTGGCGAGCGAGTTGGTCAATTAGTAGAGGTGGTTAAAGTCTTAAAAGACATTATGATACGTTGGGAGTTAGAACCAGATGGGGTTTATAGTCCTCGAAAGACAAGACTTGCATCTTGGAGTCTTAGCCCCGATGGTTATCAATATGACAGTGTATTTGCTTTGCGTTATCAAGCCTCAATTCCATTTATAGACACGTTCGCAGATAAATGGGTGGATGATTCTGCTTTTCTTGCTTGTCAAGATGAAGATGAAGTCATTGTTAGCGGTGACCCCGAGGTTCTTATACAAAATGTTGAGGTTGAAGTAAACCACCAACGGTTTACATACCAACAAAAAGACGAATTAAAACATGCTGCCAACTTAATACTCATTCCATTTGGATTGCAGTTATAATTGGGTCAATTGGCGGATGTTGTTTGTAAAAACACACTGTATAGTTCGCAAGCCTGTTAATATCTTCTTGGAGGTGTGATCATGAGTCCTGAATTAAGAATACTTTGGAACGAAACAATGCAAGCATTACATGACAGAAAAGCCGATCAACGCGCTCGAGGTGTAAAATATTTTCCCGATTTTTATCCGATACACTCTTCATTCGCACACGATGATCCAGAAGCCCATGCTTTGGCTTTATCCAGACATACATTGGAAGCTGAATGGTCAGGAGAAGCTGATGAAAATTATGGTGCTTGTGCTGATGACTTGCCCAAATTTATTATGGGTATTCTAACAGCCCATTCCGAAATAAGTTGTAGTCGTGAACCCACTTTTGAAAGTGAGCTTTGGGAGTTACCTTTTTTAACTGCGCCGAAAAGCGCAGTTTATTCATATGCTGCCTAGCCTACGGATTTGCGATACACTCTAAGTATGTCCCAACACAATGTTGAAACGAACACTTCTGAGTACGCCAAATTTGTCGGTGCCATAAAATTAGTTAGAATTCGTTTAGCGAATTGTGAAATAGACACGGCTGTGTCTATTTTAAGACCCAAAGAAATCGAGACAAAGATAGAGCAGAGTAACCAGAGAAATGTAGAATTGCTAGAAACATCAGGTTTGATACTTTTTGAACAGAAAACAAATCTAATTTTTCTAAAACAGTCCAATCAAAATGAATTGGCTCGTATCAGTGCCACTTATGAACTTGAATATCATGTTGATTCTGACTATCCCATGCCTGAGAATGCTGAGCTATTCTTAAATACTTTTGAGCGCTATAACCTTCCCCTGAATGCCTATCCGTTTTTGCGTGAATTTGTGCATAATATGATGGGGCGCATGAACTTTCCGATTCTAACGCTGCCTTTGCTTCAACCAGAAACACCAAATACGGATGAATTAGAAACTCAAGATTCAGCGACCTAAATAGAATTCATACCAACTTTAGGTAGATAGTATTGCTTGATTCCAAACAGTGTTTTTGACGACATATACTTGATTATCGGATTCGAGATTATCTAAATAGATTTGGTATCACCTCGAGCGCCCCAAGGCTTTTTTGAAGGCTTTAACTGCAAATTCGAGGTCGGCTTGGGTGGTGCTGCGCCCCAGCGAAAACCGTACACTGGCTCGAGCATCGTCCTTTTTCTTACCAATTGCCAGTAGCACATGACTTGGCTCGAGTGTCCCTGAACTGCACGCACTGCCAGAACTGGCAGCTACCCCTTCAAGGTCAAGGTTCATTAAAAGCGCTTCGCCATCTGCACCTGTGGCAGTGATATTGATGTGTCTTGGACTGCGCTGGGTCGGATGTCCGTTCAAAGTCACACCATCAATACTGGTTAATTCCTTTGCGAACCAATCGCGCATCGGCTCGAGTCGAGTAGATTCAGATTCTTGCAGTGCTGCCGCTTTTTGGGCAGCCAAACCCATGCCGACAATCGCAGGGACATCCTGAGTTCCACCACGAAAACCACGTTCTTGTTGCCCGCCGTACAAAATAGGGGAGAGGATAAACCCACGTTTCTCGAGTTCTCTCGAGACCCAAAGCGCTCCGATGCCTTTGGGTCCGTAAAACTTATGGGCTGCTAAACTGAGTAAATCACAGCCCAAATCTTTAACATTGAGCGGCACATGCCCAAGGCTCTGCACTGCATCCACATGGAAAGGAATTCTGTGTTCTTTGGCTATCCGCCCAATTTCGCCAATCGGTTGAATCGTCCCGAGTTCGTTATTAACATGTTGCACAGAAATCAGTTTGGTCTCTGGGGTGATTGCCTCGCGCACTTGAGTTGCACTGACCAGCCCAAATTGATCTGGGTTAAGAATCGTTGCATTGACTTTACCCATGTTCACCAATGCCCGAAGCGGTGCAAGAATCGCACTGTGTTCGACTGCTGTTGTGACCACATGCCCACCGAGTAGCATCAGGGCAAACAACACTTGATTATTGGCTTCTGTCCCCCCAGATGTAAAAACCAGTTCTTGGCTTAAAACCCCAAGTACCCGAGCTAAACGTTCTCTGGCTTCCTCAAGTGCTTCTTTGGCGGTTGACCCTTCCCGATGCACACTCGAGGCATTGCCCAGTAAAAACTGATATGGACGCATCTGCACTTCGATATTGGGGTCAAGTGGTGTGGTAGCGGCAAAATCAAGGTAAACGCGCATAAGGGCTTAGATTAAAGGGTCAAAGGGTGAAAAAGTTAAAGATGGACTACACGCTTGACCTTTCTTGACCCTAAAGATGCACCTTACGGGCTTCTTGCGAAGTAAGATGCTCATAAAACAGCACCTGTCGGGCTACTCGCGCTGACAGGGCTGGGTCGCTGTCGGGCTATTCGCGCTGGGTCGCTTTTTACTTTTTACCTAGCTCCTCACCATTGGCAAAGGCATTCCGCTTTGTGTGGCAGGGTTACTCATCAATCTAGCTTTGCTGATGGCATCAGCAGCTTGTGCCTCGAGCATCAAATCTTTTAAGGTGGCATTGCCCAAGACATCGCGGATGGCACTGTCCACGCGCTGCCAAAG
>JBEGTV010000123.1:0-7135 GCA_041179225.1 Deinococcota bacterium
GCAACGCTAAACCACATTCACGTTGGGCAACGCTAAACCACATTCACGTTGGGCAACGCTAAACCACATTCACGTTGGGCAACGCTAAACCACATTCACGTTGGGCAACGCTAAACCACTGGTCATGGAGAGTAAGCGTAATTCATGAACGCACAGTAATTTTACTACCAATAGCTGCATTTGCTGAATAAAAGTATCTATTTCACCCGTATTGATGCTTTGAGCGGCGACAGGAACGAACCTTGATAATAAAGCAAGTAATGTGCTGCTAAAAAATTTATTCAGTTTCTTGAGCTAACTGATTCTAATGAGATTTGACATGTGTCTAAAGTCGCAGGGCTAAGTATTTTTTTCAAAACGCAATCTCGAGTGATGCCGCTTAAAACCCATACTAAAATTCATGGCTAACATGGCGGTGTTTACATTGTCGTTCATGGTGCGAATCTCGAGTCCAGAGTTTAGTGCATAGCGCACCCCCTCGAGTTTCAAGGCTTTGGCAATACCCAAACCACGAAATTCTTTTTTAACTCCAGTCATACCGATGTAAAAATGGTCTTTTTGTTTGCCGAGGCTGGTAAACGCAATCCATTGCTGGTTTTTGACCGCAATCCAGATGGTCTCGGGGTTATTTTCGGGGTCTTCGAGAAAGTTTTTTTGCCAAAGCTCGAACGGTTCTGGAGTGGTGGTTTGTCCAAATGGTACATCGAGAATTAACTCGAGGTCAAGGTCATAAAGTTGTTTAACACGGGTCTCGGGCGGAAAACTCGAGAATCTAAAAAGTTCAATCTCTGCTTGCGCTAAAATCGAGTAGAGGCTTGCGTATTTTGTAAAGTCAACCTCTTTTGGCTCGAGCCGCGATTCAATCCGTTCCCAAACTTGCACAAAACCATGTTTCTCGAGCAGATGCAGGGCGGGCAGTTCGTAATCGTTGCACATCGTTTGTAATTTGACAGCATCGCCCAGTTGCAGCAAATGATTCTGGGCAGTGATGTACAAGGCTGAGCCAATACCAAAATTTTGGTGTGTTTTTAAGACATTGATACGAATAGTGTATTTTCCTGCCTCAAAAGAAAAATCATCATGGGCAACCAACAGCTTGCCCACTATAATTTTTTGGTTATCTATGATGATTTCTGCCACAAAGCGTTGCGAGTGGTGCTTGGGGTCTCGGTTGCGGTCATGACGCATCAGGTCTTCGACCGTTGTCTGCCAGTCTTCGGTATCGTTCTGTACCGCCGCAAGACTTGGGTAATCTTGTGGGTACTCGGCGCGGCGAATCTCGAGGTGAAATTTTTCCATGTGAAAAGTATGGTACACGCCTCAGATTTTATCAATCCGCCTTTTGACGCATTGACCCATTTGGCGTTAAACTGATTTTACAAGGCAACGCTTGTCTAACGGACACGACCTAAAAAAAAGGGTTGTGTTCATTGTTTTTTTAAGGAGTTTTTATGGATTGGACTAATTACTTACACCACGACCACAGCCCGTTTTATCTTTCTAAGCCCGAAGCCGAAGTCGGCGATTCGGTACGGGTTCGTTTACGAGTGCCATTAAACGCCCCAATTAAGAGAATTGATTTGATGACCTTACGGGTCGGCGATTTTTTTCGCCAAGAAATGAAAGCCTCTACCCACACCGATAAAAATTGGTTGTATTTTGAAGCTGATATGGAACTTTTAACGCGGCGTAATCTCTATTTTTTCTGGGTTCATTCGGAAGAACAGAGCATCAAATACAGCGCAAAGGGTATTCAACGCACCAATCCGGCGCTGCGCGACTGGTTTGTCTTTTTAGCTGAGCATCATCGTCCAGATTGGCTCGAGGACAGGGTTTTTTATCAGATTTTCCCAGATCGGTTCTGTAATGGCAATCCCCAAAATAGTGTCAAAAACGCCGAGTACAACTACATGGGTAAACCCGTCCAAGCCATGCCGTGGGAGGCACTGCCCGAAAAAGAATTTGGTCCGTTGCAACACTGGGGTGGTGATCTCGAGGGCATTCGCCAGAAACTCCCGTACTTGACCGATTTAGGAGTCAATGGTCTGTACCTCAATCCGATTTTTACCAGTCCGAGTAATCACCGCTATGACACACAGAATTATCTCGAGGTAGACCCGCACCTTGGCGGACAACCCGCCTTCGATGCACTCTTAACCGATGCCAAAGCACAGGGTTTCAAAGTGATTTTAGACGGCGTTTTTAACCACACGGGCGACCAAGCCGTGGAATTCAAAAAAGCCTTAGATAACAAGGTCGAAAAGCAAATGTTCACTTTTCGGGCAGATGGTACTTACGAAGCCTTTTTTGGTGTAGAAACCCTGCCTAAACTCGATTACGACAGCCACCAAACCTATGAGCATTTCCTTGAGGGGTACAATTCCCCTGTTCGCCACTGGATTCGGGCTGGGGCAGATGGGTGGCGCTTAGATGTCGCCCATATGATGGGTAAGTCCGGCACAGACCGAGGCAACTTAGAGATTCATCGCCGACTTCGCAATGCGGCGCGGCTCGAGAACCCACAAGCCTGGATTTTTGGTGAACGCTTTTTAGATGCCGAAAGCTACCTCCAAGGCGCGTCCGACCCATATGACCACGACGGCGGCGGCGAAGACGGCGTAATGAACTACCAAGGTTTTGCCCTGCCAATTACCGATTGGTTAGGACAGAACGACTTATTTGGCAATCCTGTTCATCTCGAGACTCCAGAACTGATTGCGGTTCTCGAGGAGAGCTACCGCGTTATTCCTACGCCGATGCGTTTCTCACACTATAATCTAATCGGCTCGCACGATGTGCCGCGAGCCTTAGAGCGCTTAAGTGACATCGAAAAACTGAAAACCGCCTTTGCGATGTTGCTGGCATACCCCGGCATACCCGGAATTTATTACGGCGATGAAATCGGCTTAAAAGGCGGCAATGACCCATTCTGCCGCGCTCCGTTCCCGTGGGATCAAAGCCAATGGAATATGGGACTACGCAGCTTTGTACAGAGCCTGATTCGGGCGCGTAAAAACTCTAAAGCCCTGCAAGCTGGCGCACTGAAATTTTTAGGTCATCGGGGCGATGCTCTAGCCTTTGCCCGAACCTACACTCATGCCGACGGACGGGTCGAAAGTGCCTTAATTGGGGTCAACCGAGACGTAGGCGAAGCCCTAAATTTTAATACTGCCTTGGTTGGTGTCTTTGAAGGTTCATGGCAGGATGCTGTAACTGGCGAAGTGTTTCATGCTAGAGACGGAATTCTAAAAATCACGGTTTTTCGCCCTCGAGTGCTGCTGCCAATGCTTTAAGAGACCAAAGAACTTAAGTGAGTCACAAATAGCAAACCCCAGCATCTCGAGATGCTGGGGTTTTAAGTGGTGCACTTGAAGGGATTCGAACCCCTGGCCTTCTGATCCGTAGTCAGACGCTCTATCCAGCTGAGCTACAAGTGCTTGTTTGATTACGACCCGTGCGCTAGACGGGGTGTTGCTGGTCTTGCACAGGTTACAACTGGCGGAGGGAGAGAGATTCGAACTCTCGGTACAAATTTCTTCGTACGACGGTTTAGCAAACCGTTGGTTTCAACCGCTCACCCATCCCTCCAAGGATAGTTCTTGGGATTTATGGACTGGCGGAGGGTGAGGGATTCGAACCCCCGGTAGAGTTCCCCCTACTACAGTTTTCAAGACTGTCGCCTTCAACCGCTCGGCCAACCCTCCTCAAGAGAGCCGCACTTTTGTTCGCAAGTGCGAGCGAGAGTGTATCAGGCTTGCGGGGGCATGTCAACAGGTGGAACGACCTTGCTTTTTGAGGGTATACTCCTTTTTCGATGATTGAAGGTTTTTTAGGTTCGGAGCGGTTCGAGATTAAAGTTCGACTCGAGGGTGATAAGTTACTTGGTCGTGTTGGTGGCGCTCTGATGGCTCGAGATGTAAAACTCGATTTGGCTGCCACGGGTGTGACTGGGCGGGTTGGTGGGTCGAATGGTTTTGATGTTCGCCTGAGTTTAGAAGGTGGCGAATTGATCGGTTTTGTCGGTAATGACCCAATTGCGATGCGTGGTGTGGATGTGGTTGTGGGTACACTGGGTGATGGTTTTTCAGCCTTAGAATTTGGCGCTCGTCAGTCGGGAACAAAGTTAATTGGTAGCATTGGTGGGTTGCTTGGTAAGCCGTTTACCTTAAATTTAGGTGAAGCTCCAGGTTGGTTGGGGGCGTTGGTGGTTCTGGTCGCGTTTTATGCCCTCGAGAAGCACAAGAGTGCTTAGATGAACTTAGCGGGTGATTCAACCAAAAGTCGTGTTTTGTACGCTTTACGCGGTTCTGGCGGGGGGACAGCCAACGATGTGGCACAGACGCTAGCCATTAGCATTCCCGCAGCGCGGCGGCATTTGATGGACTTAGAAGCCGATGGTTTACTCGCGTCTAAGGTCTATCGTCAAGCGGGGCGGGGTCGTCCGCAACATGTTTTTCGGATTTCTCAGGCAGGTGAGGCGCATTTTCCAACCCGTTACGCACAGCTTTGTACTGATATTTTAGAGCATATTGAACGCTTGTATGGGACTGGTGCGGTGCTGTCGGTGCTTGATAGCCGCAATATGGTTTTATTCGAGCAGTGGCAACCTCGTATGCAAGGTTTACTCGAGGCTCGGGTGGTTTCGTTGTGCGAAATTCTCAATGAACTTGGGTATCAAGCCACTCTTGAAGTACATGCGTTGGGTTGGGTTTTGGTGCAGAGCAATTGTCCTAATTTGGAGGTGGCTCGGGCATTTGATGCGATGTGTACGAGTGAATCGGTTTTGTATCAGCAGCTTCTTGCTACTACCGTCAAGCGTGAAACTCGGGTTTTAGATGGCTCGAGTTCGTGTCGGTATCTGATTGAACGTGCATCAAACAATGTGATTGAACGCGAATAGAGCCTTATTCGGTTTCTTCTTGGTGCATGGTGCTTTTACGTTCGATTAAACGCGGTTCAAAACGAACTTGGCGTGGAATGCCTTCGTAACCACTAAGGCGTTCAATTAACAGTTCAGCCGCCGTCGCCCCCATTGCTTCGACAGGTTGATGCAAGGTGGTCAAACCTCTGGCTTTTGCCCACGGGTGGTCGTCAAAACCAATGATACGCACATCTACTCCGATTTCTAGGTTTCGAGCAGTGGCTTCGTCCATCACCGCAAGGGCGACCAAATCGGCAGCCGCAAAAATGTTGACTGGAAAAGTGGCGGTATCTAAGATTCGTTGTGCGGCGGTTCGGGCGTTATTTAAGTCAAAGGTGATGGTTTGGATGTTCTGGTCTGGAATGGGGCGTTGGGTAGTCTCGAGGGCGCGTTTGAAGCCACGCATTCGGTCTTGAAAGACCGTATTTTTGAAAACTTCATCAAGGTCTTGGTGAACACTGATCGCGTATATATCGCCGTTTAAGGCAGCCAAGGCTTTAGCGGCGAGTTCACCGCCAAGTTCGTTATCTAAGTAAATGCTGTCGTAATGCGGACTGCTTCCGTCCACAATCACCACGGGTTGGCGGGTTGGGAGTTTACCATCTGGGTATAAATCGCCAAGGTTATGGCTCGCCATGACAATCCCGTCTGATTGATAAGCAAGGGTACTCGAGTTGAGGTAACGCTCCAAGCGTTCGCGTCCGATGAGCGGAAATAGAGCGCTGTCATAGCGGTGTGTTTCTAAGGTTTTCTCGAGTCCGGATAGCAAGCGAATATAAAATTCTGTGCCGACCACTTGTAAAATAATGCTGACGCTGTAACTTTTGCCGCCAGCTACCCGGCGTGCGTGCGGATTAGGGATAAACCCAAGTTCCTGCATGGCACTGCTGACCCGTTCACGGGTTTCTGGGCGTACAGATTTATGGTTGTTTAAGACCCGTGAAACTGTTCCTACGCCTACGCCGGCTCTATCGGCGACTTCTTGGATGGTCAGTTTCATGGTTTCCTTATTAAACATGTTCTCGAGAGATGGCTTGGTGCAAATCTACCCTAAACTTTGTAGCCTCGCACTCTATTTTCTCTATCTTAGCATGTGTAAATCTGAGATAACTCAAAATGTGCGAAAAATGAACGTAAATCGTGTGAACTTACGCTTTGGTCTGCCATGAAGAAGTTCTGTATAAGGTCAGTGCGGTCATTCATAGCCCCAAACCATACAGGGTAATATCCCTTGTGGTCTTCTTCCTTGCTCGAGTCATGCAAAGTTTATTGGTGCTGTGGTTGGTTGGCACAATTGCTTTTGCGGCACTTCACTTTGCAGGTGATCCAATTGCCCTTTTAACTGCCGAGGATGCCACACCACTTGAACGCCAAGAACTGCGCCAAGCCTACGGTCTTGAGCAACCGGTGTTAATGCAATACCTGATTTTTCTAAAAAATGCAGTCAGCGGCAACCTGGGAAATTCCTTTTATAGCCCTCGCCCCGCCATGCACTTATTGCTCGAACGTTTACCCGCCACCTTACTTTTGGTCTTCATTGGATTAAGCCTAGCGGTTTGTTTAGGTGTTCCATTGGGGGTGTATTGCGCGGCTCGAGTTGGCTCGAGATTCGATTCTACTGTTCAAACCTTAAGCAGTCTGCTCTTAAGCGCTCCGACTTTTTGGATTGGGATTCTATTGATTCAAATTTTTGCAGTTAATTGGCGTGTACTGCCCTCACAAGGCAGTGGCACAATTGCCCACCTCATCCTCCCAGCCATTACTTTAGCCTTACCTCGAGCCGCCGTGTACACACAAATTCTGCGTTTGCAACTGCTGCTCGTGCTAAGTCAAGATTATATTCGCACAGCCCGAGCTAAAGGAGTTCTCGAGTCTCGTGTGCTGTATAGCCACGCACTTAGAAATGCGCTGATCCCATTCGTGACTGTCTTTGGAATGCAATTGGCTGGTTTACTATCTGGAGCAGTGATTGTCGAAAATTTATTCGCCTATCCCGGAATGAACCGAGCGGCACTCGACGCAATCAACCGTTTGGACATGCCCGTGATTCTGGCGTTTGTGCTGCTCAGTGCCTTGGTCTATGGGGCGGTTAATTTACTGACTGATATTTCTTATGGACTGATAGACCCTCGAGTGCGTTATGAATAGAGGAGAGCTAGGTAGAGTTTTAATGCCTTTGTTTGGACTGGTATTCCTTTCACTCCTCGCACCATT
>JBEGTV010000124.1:0-7120 GCA_041179225.1 Deinococcota bacterium
GGGCGTTTTGTGGCGCAAACAATCGGAGCAAGTTACCAGTTTTTTGATATGGGTGATTCTAAAATGCTGGGTTCTCGAGAAGAAGCGCTTATCTTAGCGCGGCTTTACGCCGAATTTAAGCCAGACGTGGTGATGACGTGGGATGATTTTAATCGTCATCCGGATCATCGTAGTACCGCTAAAATTGTCTTTGATGCCCTGACTTTTGCTCGGATTCCTAAAATTTTGAATGAGGGGCGCGAAACCAAGCTCGAGCCACACCGTAAAACTGTGTCGTTTTATCAGTATGTAGCGGTGGAATCGAATCGCCCTGTGGTGCATGTGGATATAACTAGCACTTTTGATGTTGCGCTTAAAATCCGTGATTACTACGCTGATTTTTATAAGTGGGCTTGGAGCAGTGATGATTTCACGGCAACTCGAGCCGCTTGGGGTTTATCAGTAGGGGTCAAATACGCCGAGCGGTTTACAATTCAGCGCTCTGTCCATCCTCCACTCGAGTTCTTGGTTTGAATGATTAAGTTAGAAAAAGTCTCTAAGTTGTTTGGTACGACGCTGGCGGTAGATGATTTGTCGCTCGAGATTCCAGATGGGCAGTTGTGTGTGCTGATTGGCTCGAGTGGTTGCGGTAAAACCACAACCTTAAAAATGATCAACCGTCTGGTTGAACCGTCGTCGGGAACCATTTTTATTGATGGTCTGGATTCGAGTACCTTAAAACCTTTTGAGTTGCGGCGACGAATGGGTTATGCGATTCAGAGTGTGGGTTTATTGCCGCATTTGACGGTTGGGCAGAACGTGGCGGTTGTGCCGAATTTATTGGGTTGGGATAAGGCTAAAATTTCGGCTCGAGTGGCGGAGTTATTGGATTTGGTGGGTTTGGCGCATCTCGAGAAGGTTTTTCCTAAAGCGCTTTCGGGTGGGCAAGCGCAACGCATTGGCGTGGCTCGAGCCTTGGCAGCCGACCCGCCGATGCTTTTAATGGATGAGCCTTTTGGAGCAGTTGACCCGCTCACACGGCGGCACTTACAAAATGAATTCCTTGAGTTACAACGCCGTTTACAAAAAACCGTGGTGTTGGTGACGCATGACATGCCCGAAGCGCTAAAACTGGCAGATCGGATTATTTTATTGCGTGATGGGCGAATCGAACAAGATGGTACGCCAAATCAGTTTCTCGAGGTGCCAGCATCAGATTTTGTTCGGGATTTTATGGGGGAAGGAGCAGGTGAAAAGGTTAAAGGGTGAAAAGGTGAAAAGCGAAGGGCAAAAGGCGAAGGGCAAAAAATCTCTCTTTCCTCCTTCTGTTGCTTTCAAAACCTTTGCACTGTTTTTCTCTGGCTTGGCTTTACTGGCTTTGTTTGCCTTGCAGCCACTCTGGGCTGCGGGGCTGCGAACCTTGTATCCGCTCGAGACCAAGGTACTGCACGAAACACCATTGTTGCAGTTGGTATTGGTGCATTTGGCTTTGCTGATGACTTCTAGTCTAATCAGTGGGCTTTTGGGCATGGGTTTAGGGGCATTGGTGACTCGAGGAGCTTGGCGGGAGTTCTTGCCTTTGGTTTTAGCGCTCTCGAGTTTGGCGCAGGTTTTTCCACCTGTAGCAGTCTTGGCACTGGCGTATCCAGCCCTTGGTTTTGGTTTTGCTCCAACCATTTTAGCGTTGGCATTGTATGGTCTACTGCCGATTATTTCGGGAACAATTGCAGGTTTAGAAAATGTTGAAAGTGGTGTTCTCGAGGCAGCTACGGGTTTAGGGATGTCTGAGGCGCAGTTATTTTGGCGGGTCGCGTTGCCTTTGGCACTGCCGAGTGTATTGGGTGGGGTGCGAACCAGTGTGGTGATCAACGTGGGTACGGCGGCGATTGGGGCGGCGATTGGGGCTGGTGGCTTGGGTTTACCTATTTTTGCTGGTTTGGAATCTCAGAATTTTGCCTTGGTTTTACAAGGTGCAGTGCCAGTAATGCTCTTAGCATTGTGGTTAGATGCAGCCCTCAACTTTGAATAAAAATTGTTCTGTACAGTATATATATAAAATCATTAGAGCGTCACATGCGTGTCACTTTTCCGTGTGACGGTCGTGTGACGCTCGAGTTGTACAGTGATGGTGTTCAGCAAGTAAGCGCTTTAAGTTTTCCAATAGAAAGTGAACTAATTGTTCAATATAGGAAGTGAACCATAATGATGCCAGCCTTTGAAGAAAAAAATACGCTTTTCGGTAGTATCGAGCAAGATGATGCACTGGATTTACGCGGCGCAGATTTAGATTTCTTTGGACGCAACTTTATTGCCTTAGAAGGTCGCTTGTGGGCATTTAATCAAGAAACTGGCGAAGCTAGAGGTTTGGTTGTGGTTGAAGCCAGTGGTCGTCCGAGTGTGGTCTCTTCCGAAGTATTGCTGCGTTTACACGGTAAGCATTTTACGCTGTCTACTATTTTGGTACGCGATGGTGATAGGGCTGGAGAATTGGTGATTCGTTTCTTTGCACATAGCCGTACCAACCGCTTGATGCCACAAGCCTAAATTTACCCTCTTGTTAAGCGCGACCTCGCGCATTTCTCCCACATAGGAGCATCGGTCCCTCCCACCCGATGCTCCACTTTCTTTTGCCCCGAGCGCTTCATGTATGCTAGGGCTATGTCCGAGTTACCTGTGGAACTTCCCGTCAAATTGCAAAGTGCCTTAAAAATGCTTGCCAGCGCCCCTAAAAACATTAAAATCGAGTTGCTCCTCGATTTTGCTAAGCGTATGCCTGCCCTGCCCGAAGGGATGAAAGCCAACCTCGAGCAAGTTCATGAATGCACCACACCGTTCTTTGTTCATGCTGAACTCGAGTCTGGGTTGGTTCACTTATGGTTTGATGCTCCTGAAGAAGCGCCGACAGTGCGGGCATTTGCGGGTTTACTGTCTGATGGACTCGAGGGCGAAAGTGTTGCCCAAGTGCTATCTGTACCCGAGGATTTCTATCGCCTCGGTAAACTCGAGGAGATCATCACACCTTTGCGTTTACGGGGCTTACAGGCGGTCTTGCGGCGCATTAAACGCCAAGTCCAAGAAGCCCAGTTGCCATCACACCAAAAACGCGAGCCTTGAGGCTCGCATTTTACTTGGGGTATTTACTTGGCACAAGTTGGATACGGCACAGGTAAGGTGCGGGTTTGGGTGACAGCAATGCGGCAACCGGGGTAACTATAAAAGGTGTTGATCATGCGAGATTCGTTATCGAGCAACCAACGGCGCATGTCTTTTTCGGGAACGTTATTCATTAACCATGCTTTGGCAATGCGCCCTTCGCCAATTTGTAGGCTGTTGGCGTAGTAACCAAGCGCTCCACTTTTTTGACCACTCATATCGTTTTGTTCAACTGCACGCAAATAGTCATAATAATGAAATAAAATGGTGGTACGGATTCGTTTTGGGTATTGGACAGTTGAATCGGCTAAACGAATTCCATCCCAAGTTAAAACATTGGTTAAAAATGGCGAACGGGTGTTGTCCAAACCAACCAAGAAAGATAATGGTGTGCCGAACATCGCAATTTCGGCTTTGCCATCGTTATCTAAATCCTCGATTTGGGTAATTCCACTGCCTTGTCCGTCCACAATCCCAAGGTTACGCAAACCACCCTCGAGGGTAAAAAAGTAATCTGTCCAAGTCTTGCCCGCGTTTTTTGCCCGCAACCACAATTCGCTGCTGCCTTGCCCGGTCAGTTCAACAAGGTATGCCTCGAAGTCAACTGCCGAGATTGAACGTTTGGTCTGACCATCTTTGACAATCCGAAAAAGGCTATTGCCTTTGATCTTGGGGTCACTATCCACCCGAAGCCCATGATCGCCCCAAGGTGTAGGAATGAACTGCACTGTGCCGTAAGCCGCTCCCAGCAAGCCAGCAATGAGCGCTAATGCGAGTAATGTCTTCTTCATCTGTCTCTATTATGCACATTTTGTGCGTAGAACGTCAAATGCTTTTCCGCCCTTGGCGGGATTAACCCAAAAGCCTTAGAATAATTTAGTGATAAAAGCAGAAAATCATTCGTTATACACACCTTTTTGGCGTTGGTACATAGCGAACAGTTTGCGTGGACAATTCTCGAGTGTGCGACTTTTGAACTTATCCAATTCCGAATCAGCCCGTTCGATGCTCTGGCATGGCACACATATTTCCTTTTGGGATGGATACTTGGGTGTGCAATTGGCACAACATTTGAAACTCGAGTACCGCGTGATGATGCTTGAAGACAACCTCAGAAAATATAGTTTTCTAAGATTTGCTGGTGCATTTGGCATAGACCGAGGCAATACCCGTGGCGCACTTGAAAGTCTGCGTTATGCCACAACTGAATTGCAAAACACACCACCTCGAGCCATGCTGATGTTTCCCAGTGGCGAAATTGGCAGTCCCCACCTACGCCCAATACCTTTTGAATCTGGTGTGGCAAGTCTGGCTAATTTAGCGGCTAAAGAACAGGATTTAATGGTTTGTGCCTTGGCAATTCGGCTCGAGTACGGGACACAAGCCAAACCCGTTGCGTACTTGCGACTTGGTAAACCGCGAATTGTACAAGTGGGCGAAAAAACCAGTCAATTGACTGCTCTATTACAAGATGACCTTGAACGAGAAGCCAACGCGCTGCATCAGGATTTACTTGAAAATAACCTTGGTGCTTATGAAGTGATTCTACGTGGCGGCTCGAGTATCCCCGAAATTTGGGATGGATTTAGGCGTAGGGTCGGTTTGAAAGTCTAGCAATTTGGTCGCTCGAGAAAACGGCTTAAAGCGGTTTTGACTCCGTTAGCTACCGCCGCCCGAAAGGTTTCTTGCCGTAAGGCTCTGCCATCTAGCGCATTGGTGTGGAATGCCACCTCGAGAATCACACTCGGCATTAAAGCAAAACCATTTTCGCCATACTGATTTGAAGCCGTAACACTGCCTATCCCCCAACGCAAATCTGGGCGCTCGAGACGAATGGCTTTGGGAACGGCGTTAGCAAGGGCTTTTGCCAGACAAGCACTCTGTTTGGGTACTTGTGGCTGGGTGGCTGGTAAAAAATGGCGATTGGCATAAAAAACCTGTGTTCCTCGAGCAAGCGGCTGACCTGCGTTGCTGTGAATACTGACTAAAATATCGGCTTTAAGAAAATTGGCGTATAAGGGTCTAGCCCGAATATCCTTAGCCAGACGGCAATCAGAACGCAAAGCAACCCCAGAAGAATCCCAAATACCCTGATTCACACCAAGTCGTTCCAGATGATGTCTACTGGCTTCACGCCAAATTGCCATGCCGCTTTTGCCAATTTGGGTCTCCTCGAGTTCACGGGTGGAAAAAACTGAAGCACCATTTGCCTCAAGCACTTTTTTGATGCTGCGAGCCAGCCGAACATTAGAATCGTCCTCAAGTACAAAAACACCAATTCCATTGGCTTGAGGACGCTGAAAACCCCAAGTTTTTTTATCGGTTAAGGTGATTCCATGTCCGGGGTTCAGCATGATTCGCGCCCCACGAAGGGTTTTGGGCATGGCTCGCGGTTTGGCAAATGTGGGAGTTGGCGCACCTACACAAGCCGCTTGAAATACCGAACGGGGCTGGGCAAGATACCAAAACAACAAAATAATCAAAAACACCACAATCCAACCGGGTTTAACTCGAGTTCGCACCATTTAATTTTGACCTTCGCCAAATGAGAAATCTTGGTGTACGATTTTTTGATGGGCAAGCCAAGTAAACGCAAATACTTACAAACCTTCTTGGAACGCAGTTTACGCATCCAAGCCTCGAGCAGTAGCCCCGAAAGTTTTAAGGATTTAATCCAGTGGATACAAACTCGTCTCGAGGCACAACCAAATAAACAAAAACTCAATCAAACTAATGTTAAGCTCGATCAAGACCTTTTAACTTTATCGGCGCGGCAAATGCGAAAAGAAATCACACGTTTACGCAACGCTATCCGCGAACATCAAAAAATAAATTCTGACCAACTCGAGTTTCAAGTTCTTTATGCCCTGCTCCCAGAAAACAAAGTATAAGATAACCATCATGACTTGGGTTAAGCACAAAAAAATTGGAATTGCAGATGTTTACAGCCTTACCGACGGCATGTTTCGGCTTGATGGTGGCGCAATGTTCGGGACTGTGCCTCGGGTACTCTGGGAGAAAAAATGCCCACCCGACGATAAAAACCGAATTGCAATGCGAATCAATCCGTTGTTGATTCAACTGCGTGGTAAAAACATTTTAATCGAAACCGGTATGGACGACAAAAGCGGTGAGAAATTTGAAACCATGTTTGCCATTGACCGTGACCAAACCATTTTCTCTTGTCTGCGAGAAGTCGGACTTGAACCCGACGACATTGATTTGGTAATCAACACCCATTTGCATTTTGACCATGCTGGACGCAACACCACCCCACTGCTCGAGCCGACTTTTAAGAATGCCCGATACATTGTTTCAGTCCAAGAATTGTTTGATGCGACCCATACCCATGAACGAAATCGCGCCAGTTACAACGCCCACAATTTTGAACCAATTCTCGAGCGGAACTTGTTTGACACTTTTGACGGCGCAGCCCAGATTTATCCTGAACTGAGTTTAATTCCAGTGCCGGGGCATAACCTTGGGCAGAATGCAGTGCGGCTCGAGTCGGATGGGCAAGTGTTGATTTACACTGCCGATTTACTGCCGACCAGCGCTCATGTTGCTTATCCTTACATCATGGGGTACGACCTTTACCCTGTTACGACTTTAGAAATCCGCAAAAAATTATTCCCCCAATGGCACGCCGAAAATGCTGTTATCTGTCCACCGCACGACCCAAATCTGGCTTGGGGTAGGCTCGAGAATAATGCTAAAGGTGGTTTTGAATTTTTGGTTTGAGACGCTTTTGAGACGCTGCATTTAGTAACATCAAATGCACCATGACCAGCCCTCGAAAATCCAAGAAACACACTGCCTCGAGTTACTTGCTTCGGCTCGAGCCAAGTGCCAGTGGTGAGCATGTGTTGCTGACCGACTTAAAAAATGGGCAGCAACTCGAGTTTGATTCGCTCGAAGCTGCCCAAGTGCATTTAACCAGTTTGAAACCCAAATCTGGGCTGCGTTAAAGGGCTGCAAATAGGTCTAT
>JBEGTV010000125.1:0-7120 GCA_041179225.1 Deinococcota bacterium
TCTCGAGCAGTTACGCCAACTCGAAGCCATCCTCACACCTCACGCGGTTATTGTGCCGTGCCACAACGATTTATTGCCCGCCAATATCTTACTAACCGACCAACTCTGGATTGTGGATTGGGAATACGCTGGTAATGGCAACCAAGCCTTTGAGCTTGGTAACTTAGCCGCGAACCTCGAGTTAAACGAACTTGAACTGCAAAACCTGATTAGCCTTTATTACGGGCAAATAACCCCTATTTTGCTTGCCCAAGTTCAACTGATGCGCCTTGTGTCCGACGCTCGAGAAGCCTTCTGGGGGTATTTACAAAGTGGTATCTCGAGTCTTGAATTTGACTTTATGGAATACGGACACAAGCACTTAGAACGTTTTAGAAACGGCACAACTCGAGCCCAGTACACCACTTGGCTTGAGGCATTGTCTTAGGCAGCTTCAAAGGCATCAGAAACTATTTTTTTGGCTTCCTCGAGTACCGCATCGCAATGGCTGTCTGAGATAAAACTTTCGGCATAGATTTTATAGAGTTCTTCCGTGCCGCTTGGACGGGCCGTGAACCACGCATTTTCGGTGCAGACTTTTAAGCCGCCGATTGGCTCGTTGTTGCTTGGCGCTCGAGTCAGTTTAGCGGTGATGGTTTCTCCTGCCAAGGTCGTGGCACTGACCATTTCTGGGCTGAGGTTCGACAGAATTTTCTTTTGCTTAGAAGTGGCTGGGGCATCAATGCGTTTGTAGTAACTCTTGCCAAATTCCGCCTCGAGTTTCGCATAATGAATGTCAGGAGTTTCGCCTGTTACTGCCGTGATTTCGGCTGCCAGTAAACCCAAAATAATCCCGTCTTTGTCGGTACTCCAAGCACTACCATCAAAACGCTGAAAACTCGCGCCCGCCGATTCTTCACCACCAAAACCGATTGTGGCGTTATTTAGACCATCCACAAAGTATTTGAACCCGACTGGCACTTCCTCGAGTCGGCGGTTTAAGCGCCCTACCACTCGGTCTATTAAACTGCTCGAGACAAGGGTTTTGCCCACGCCCATATTGGCACTCCAGTTCGGACGATGGGTAAATAAGTAATTGATACAAACCGCCAAAAAGTGATTTGGGTTCATTAAACCACTTGGCGTGACAATCCCGTGTCTATCGGCATCGGGGTCGTTACCAATGGCAACTGTAAAACTATTTTTTAATTCAATTAAGCCCGCCATCGCACTTGGACTGCTGCAATCCATCCGAATTTTACCGTCTTTGTCCACCCGCATAAAAGCAAAGGTTGGGTCTATGCGGTTATTGACGATGGTTAAATCTAAATCGTAGCGCTCAAAAATCTTTTGCCAAACGGGTAAACTCGAGCCGCCCAGTGGGTCAACCCCGATTTTAATTCCTGCTTTTTTTATGGCTTCTAAGTTAATCACATTGACCAAATCTTCGACATATGGCGTAATAAAGTCAAAACCTTGCGCTGCCTCAAGTGCCGCGCTTAAAGGAATACGTTTTACCCCTTCGAGTTGTGCCTCGAGCAGTGCGTTAGCACGGTTCTCAATCCATTTGGTAACAGCACCATCAGCAGGTCCTCCAGTTGGTGGGTTGTACTTAAAACCACCATCTTCAGGTGGATTGTGCGAAGGGGTAATCACAATCCCATCACTTAGAACAGCACTATTTTTATTAGCAGCAAGTATTGCATGGGAAATTAGTGGGGTTGGCGTGAACCCCCTATCCTTATCAAAACGCACTTGTACACCGTTGGCAACCAGTACCTCGAGTGCCGTGTTCAAGGCTGGTTCAGACAAAGCATGAGAATCTGCGCCAATAAAGAGCGTCCCTGTAATCCCCTGCAAAGCTCGGTACTCCGCCGTAGCTTGGGCAATTGCAGCAATATGAGCATCATTAAAAGTGCTTTTTAGGCTCGAGCCACGATGCCCCGAAGTGCCAAACGCCACACGTTGAGCAGCAATACTTGGGTCTGGGAAAAAATCATAATACGCCGCCACCAAACGCGGGATATTCTCGAGAAGGGCAATCGGAGCGGGTAAACCAGCCAAAGGATGAGCCATAGATTTATTGTAAGGCAAAAACCGCTTCGGTGCTTGGATGAAATTTTTAAGGATGTTGGCATCAATGGTGCTTCAGGTTTGGTTATTAAACCTGAAGCACCCCTGTCCTAAACGGTTGCAAACTCCCCTCAAGCGCACAGACATCGAGTGAACGAATAATGCGTTCTCGTGTCTCGAGTGGTTGAATAATTTCGTCCACCCAGAGCCGTGCAGCTGCGTAACGCGGGTCGAGTTGGCTATCATATTTTTGTTTTACTTGGTCGTATAAGGCTTTTAATTCGTCTTGGTCTGAAGTGTGACCATTGCGCTCGAGTTGCGCGAGTTGAATATCGAGTAGGGTTTTGGCGGCGGCATTGCCACTCATGACTGCGTATTTGGCACTCGCCCAAGCAAAAATAAATCTTGGAGCGTAGGCTTTACCGCTCATGGCGTAATGACCCGCGCCAAAACTGCCACCAGTGATAATCGTGATTTTGGGGACAACACTGTTGGAAACAGCATTGACCATCTTAGCGCCCCGCCGAATAATACCGATGTGTTCGGAGTCGCGTCCGACCATAAAACCAGTTACATCTGATAAGAAAATCAGTGGGATTCCTGCTTGGTTGGCATCCATGATAAACCGTGCGGCTTTATCGGCAGCCTCGGCATAAATCACACCACCAATTTCTATTTTGTGGCTTTTTCTAATGATTTTGCGCTGATTGGCAACGATTCCCACAGGATAGCCAGCAATTCTGGCAAAACCCGTTAGAACGGTTTGACCATATTCAGCTTTGAATTCAGCAAAAGTTTGGGCATCTACAAGACTTTCAATGATTTCTTTGGTGTCGTAGGGTTTTGAGCCATCCACAGTAATTGTCTCGAGCAGATGACGAGCATTTCGAGATGGCGCAATGGTTTGAAGACGGCGTTTTGCCCACGGTGCGAGGTCTGGCGAGGAATAAAAACCAGCCAATTGACGAATTCGGTTTATGGCACTTTGGTCGTCGGGTTCGCGGTAATCCACTGTTCCAGCAATACTCGAGTGCATGGAAACCCCGCCAAGTTCCTCGGAATCCACAACTTGTCCAATGGCTGCTTTGACCAATGCTGGACCTGCCAGATACAACCCTGAGCCTTCTGTCATAATTAAGGTGTCGCACATGACAGGAAGGTACGCCCCGCCAGCCACGCAGTTGCCCATGATGGCTGCAATTTGTGGAATGCCAGCCGCCGACATTCGGGCATTTAAGTAAAAAACTCGTCCGAAATCATCTTGGTCTGGGAAAATCTCATCTTGCATCGGCAGGTACACACCAGCACTATCCACAAGGTAAATCACAGGTAATTTATTCTCGAGTGCAATGGTCTGAGCGCGAATCACTTTTTTAGCAGTAATTGGAAAAAACGCGCCAGCTTTAACTGTGGCATCATTGGCAATAATCATCCAGTCACGCCCAGAAATGCTTCCAATGCCTGTGATTGTACCTCCGCTTGGGCAACCACCTACTTCGGCGTACATTTCAAACCCTGCAAATAGCATCAACTCTTCAAACCTTGAGTCTGGGTCTATCAGGCGCACAATGCGTTCTCGAGCAGTTAAACGGTTCTTCGTGTGTTGACGGTCAATGGCTTTTAAGCCACCTCCAAGTTTGATTTGGTTGGCGCTCTTTTCGATACTCTCGAGCAGGTCTTTCCATTGTAGGGTCATACATAAAGCATAACGTTTTTTGAGTGTGATTACAAAAAAGTGTTAGATTACTCGCCGCTTGAAAGTACCGCCAAGAATGCCTCTTGCGGCACTTCGACCGTGCCAATGCTCTTCATGCGCTTACGCCCTTTTTTCTGCTTGTCAAGAAGTTTTTTCTTTCGGCTAATATCGCCGCCGTAACACTTGGCAAGCACATCTTTGCGGTAGGCTTTGACTGTCGCTCGAGCAATTATTTTTGCGCCTATGGCAGCTTGGATTGGCACAGGGAACATTTGGCGTGGGATCACTTCACTCATTTTATCCACGATTTTCCTGCCAATAAATTCGGATTTATCGCGGTGACAAATAATCGCTAAGGCATCCACAACTTCGCCATTGACCAGAATACTCACCTTTACAAGATCGTTTTCTTGATAGCCAATTTGTTCGTAATCCATGCTGGCGTAGCCTCGAGACAGGCTTTTTAAGCGGTCATGAAAGTCGTATAAAACTTCGCCGAACGGAACTTCGTAACGCAGTTCGACACGTTTGCCAACGTATACGAGGTCTTTCATATTGCCGCGTTTTTCAACCAGCAACTGCATGGCGCTGCCAACGTATTCTTCGGGCAGAATGACTGATAATTTAATGTAGGGTTCTTCGATTTTATCGATACGGTCTGGAGTTGGTAATTGGGCTGGGTTCTGCATTTCAAAGACTGTGCCATCGGTTTTGGTGACACGGTAAATCACACTTGGCGCAGTGGCAATTAAATCCAAATCAAATTCACGCTCGAGTCGTTCTTGTACCACTTCGGCATGGAGTAAACCTAAAAATCCGCAACGAAAACCAAAACCAAGGGCTTCGGAGGTTTCTGGTTCAAAGTGCAGCGCCGCATCGTTGAGTTGTAATTTCTCGAGGGCATCGCGCATACGTGGATAATCGGCGGTTTCGGTTGGATACAAACCACTAAAAACCACAGGTTGTGATGGCTTAAAGCCGGGAAAAGGCTCAAAGGTAGCCCGGGTTGCACCGGTCACGGTATCGCCAACTTGGGCATCGTGAATGTCTTTGATGCTGGCGGTGAACCAACCAACTTCGCCTGCGCTCAGGCTACCAATTTTTTCTAAGGCTGGACGAAAAACACCTACTTCGTCTACAATGCACTCTTTTTGGGTGTTCCAGAATTTAACTTTATCTCCTGCTTTTAAGCTGCCCTCGAGAACCCGAATAAACGGAATCACACCTTGGTAACTGGTGTAGACACTATCAAAAACAAGGGCTTTTAATGGTGCTTCGGGGTCGCCCGAGGGCGCGGGGATTCGCGCTACGATTGCCTCGAGAATTTCGATCACTCCCTCGCCTGTTTTCCCACTGGCAAAAAGAGCATTATCGGCTGGAATACCAATGACTTCCTCGAGTTCCATGGCTGCGTCCACGGGCATGGCACTGGGTAAATCAATTTTATTGACGACTGGCACAATCAGTAAATCACTTTCGACTGCCAAGTACGCATTGACAATTGTTTGGGCTTCAACGCCTTGGCTGGCATCTACCAATAGCAGTACGCCTTCGCAGGCGGCTAAGCTCCTCGAGACTTCATAATTAAAATCCACGTGTCCGGGTGTATCTATTAAATGAAAAATATAAGTTTCACCATTTTTTGCCACATAATCTAAACGCACAGGCGTGGCTTTAATCGTGATTCCCCGTTCGCGTTCAAGGTCTAAGGTATCAAGGGTTTGTTCGCGCTTGTCACGTTCAGTCATTGCTCCGCAAATCTCTAAGATACGGTCAGCTAAGGTGCTTTTGCCGTGGTCTACATGGGCAATAATTGAAAAATTACGGATGTTACTCACAATAACGTCGAGTCTACCAAATCAGAGTGGGGTGTAATGTCTTTGCGACTCGAGGTGGGCTTGAAAGAGCTTGAAACAAAAAGCTGGTTTCTCGCGTAGACTACTAAGTATGAAAAGTAATCCTTTGCTGCCTTTGATCGCCCTTTTGCTGCTTGGATATGGTGGGTACACTTTGTATTTGCGGGGTCAATTGAACTTACCGGGTTTGCCGAAAACAAGTTCGAGTAATGCTCCTAGCACACCTTCTACACCCAGCACGCCGCCTGTGACCACACCACCAGTCACTACACCAACCACACCGCCAGCCAACACCACTTCTCTCGAGATTGACCCAGCTTTATTCGTGCGGGCAGAACTCAAAGCCTTATTTGATTTTTACAGTAAAAAGGATTGGGCGAATTTACTGACCAGTTCTGACATGTATCGCCGTAAGAATCCAACCGATGCAATGGCAGGTTTGCTGCGCGAAGAAGCCATTATTAAATTGGCAAAAGCCGATAATTACCGAATTGGTGTTTCTGCGCCATTGACAGGTTCGTTGCGTCAAGTCGGCGAGGCATTCTTGCAAGGTGTGTACTTGGCAGTCAAAGAAGTCAATGACAATGGTGGTTTTCTTCGTAATGAAAAAGGCGATAAAAATAAAGTCAGTGTAAGAATCCTAAACGATGCCGGAGACCGTACCACTGCCATTAAAGTGGCTTCGGAAATGATTAACGATCAGTACATTTGGGGTGTGATTGGTCCGTATTCGAGCAGTACACTGCTTGCCAGTGCGCCAATTTACAACGCTGCTTCGCCCGGAACACCAATTATTGCTCCTGCCGCAACCAATCCTAAAATCACCCAAGCAGGTCGGATGATTTACCGTGTTGCCCCGTCTGACAGTACCCAAGGCGCGGCACTGGCGCGTCTGGTCAAGTCTCGAGGGGCAAACAGTGTGGCAGTCTTATTTGATGAAAACGATGCCTATTCCTTGGGTTTAGCCCAAACCTTCAAAGCTGAAGCGCAAAACATTGGATTAACCACTTCTGATATTCCTTTTGTCTTAAATTCAATTACTCAAGCTAAGGTGGGTAATTTTGCAGTGGATGCGATTTTTGTGTCCGGGTACACAGCCGACGTGGCAGCCGTAGCGCGACTCGAGAAACCTTTTGACAAACCAATTTACGCTGGCGATGGTGCTTACGGACAAGACCTGATTGCCCAAGGTGGCTTGAGTGTCAATGGCGTGATTGTCACCAGTTTTTGGCACAGTACCTTAACCGATGCAAACTCGGTGCGGTTCACCAAACGTTTCCAAAATCTTTTTGGCGGCGGCACGCCAAATGCCAATGCCATGCAAGCCTATGATGCGACTCGAGCCTTGATTGAAGCCATGCGTCGAATGCGAGCCAAACCTGAGAATGGCGAAGGAGTACGCCTTGCCCTCGAGAGTCTGCGTTCTAAACCCATTGCTGGGATTACCTCGCCAATTCGGTTTGACCAGAATGGCGATATGAATGATCGTCCGTGGGTGGCAATCACCATTGAAAAT
>JBEGTV010000126.1:0-7097 GCA_041179225.1 Deinococcota bacterium
CACAGCCCTAAAGTGCAAATAGGGTTAAAGGGTCAAAAGGTCAAAAGTGGATCACCTCTACTTTTAACCTGTGATTTTTCCATCCTCGAGCCGAATAATTCGGTCTGCTCTTGAAGCCAGAGTCTCATCGTGAGTGACGATAACTACAGCCGCCTGCTCGAGATGAGCTAAGTCCACCAGTAAAGCAAAAACCCGTTCGGCATTGGCACGATCTAAACTGCCAGTTGGTTCATCTGCCAAGACAAAATTGGGTTTGGTGACTAAAGCCCGTGCTAAAGCGCAACGTTGGCGCTCACCACCAGAAAGGGTACGCGGGTAAGCACTGGCACGATTTTGTAAACCCACTCGTTCAAGCAGCATTGTGGCTCGAGCCTGATTGGGCGCGCCTGCAATCAGACTTGGAAGCATCACATTTTCTAAGGTACTTAAATCCTCAAGCAGATAATGATGTTGAAAAACAAAGCCTACTTCTTTAGCTCTGCGTTTAGCTAGTTTTTCTTGACTCACCCCTGCAATGCTTTTTCCGCCCCAAATCACCTCGCCAGAGGTAGGTGCTTCTAAAGCACCGAGTAAATGCAGCAAGGTACTTTTACCGCTTCCCGAAGGACCTAAAACCGCTAAGACACAACCAGCTTCAAGGGCAAAACTCACGCCGCGCAGGACATCGCCTGTACTTGGAAAACGATGAATAAGGTCTTTGACCTCAAGAGAAAACACCATACTGATAAAAAACATACCACACGTGCTAAAATCCTTTTGTGGACATTATCCGTGCAGGGCTAGAGCGTTCTTCGCTGTTTAGTGGAGCGCCAGATGCAGCTATTAAGATGGCACTTGAAGCCACCACTATTCGGAACTTCGCGCCTGAATCCGAGATTTTTAGAGAAGACGACCCCGGCGAAGCGGTTTATATGATTGTCGAAGGGCGCGTCAAAGTCTCGAGGGCAAACCTTGAAGGACGCGAACGAATTTTCACTATTCTTAGTAGCCCAGAAGTTTTGGGTGAAATGGCAGTTATCTCGAGTACGCTTCGGAGTGCCACGGCTTACTGCTTAGACCAAGTAACCACCTTGGTTATTTACCGTGAAGACCTGAAAGCCATTCTTGACCGACACCCGCATGTTCTATGGAATTTAACACGGATTTTGGCAAAGCGCTTAGGTGACATGAACCGCGAAGTCGAAATGCTTTCTTTTGCCAGCACCCAAGCTTGTGTTGCCTATGCCCTGCAAGGACTGTACTTACGCGGCGGTTTTAAGAGCGGCAAAGATGGGCTTCCAACTTTAGAATTTACCCATCAAGACCTAGCTAACCGCACAGGTAACAGCCGTGAAACAATCACAAGAGTATTGCGTGACCTCGAGAAAGAAGGCATTATTAAAACCCGCCCGGGCTTAATTGCATTGCTAAAACCAGAGGCATTAGAAGCCATTATTTTTGGACTGCGCGACAACGACGAATAAATGAGTAAGTGCTAAACAGCAAATATAGAATTCCTCACGGTAAATAAGTAAAAACGCAGTAGACTTTAGGTATGCGTAACTTTTTATTACTTGGATTGGTTGTACTTGCCGCTTGCGCCCCAGCCCGATTAAATCGGACAGATTTAATTAAAACCGATGTGATTCTCGAGTTTAAGCCAGATAAAGGCGAGGCAAAAGCCTATAAAATTGGTGAACAGGTTCGGTTTACTTTCCAAACCACCCAAACCGGTTTTGTGACGTTACTTTCGTATGGACCTACTGGCAATACTGAGCCGTTAGAACGCAATATACAATTAAAAAGTGGTCAACATGCTTTCCCTCGAGCCGAAGACCGCCAAGGCAATGCACAAGCCGCTTATGTGGTTGGAGCGCCAACAGGCAATAACCGCGTTATTTTAATTTACAGCAATGCAGAATTAAAAATCATTCCACGTGGACGTTTAGACCCCACGCAACTCGAGACAGCCGTTAAAACCGCGCTTGCCAGCAGCAATGCTACTGCTATTGACGTAGCTGAAACTGCTATTGAGGTCACACCATGAAACGCTACGCTGCCCTGACAGCTTTTTTAATGGTTGGTGTGCTGGCATGTAATGAAATTCTGCCACCAGTACCAGTTGCGGCTTGTACGGCTGCGCCAATACGCCCCGCCTCGAGTGTAGACATAGATGTTATTGATCCAATTACGGTCTCTACGGGTTTTAAGGCAGTAGACCCGACCAGCATCGGAGCAATTGAAGCAAATCGTTTACTGACTGACCCCACGGGCTTAAATGTTGGAGATACAATTGCCAGTAATTGCAACATCGGACTAATTCGCAAAATTAGTAAAATAACCACTACAGGGGCAATTGGCGCACGACCTCAAGACATTGCTAAAGTTTATATTGAAACCACACCAGCCAGTTTGGAAACAGCAATTACCAAAGGCACAGTTGGCTTGGATTTTGGGGCTATTGATTTTTCCGATGCTCAACTAACACCCGCCATGCTCGAGCCAGGAGTTGGCATTCAGCGTGGGGTTGGCGCTCGACCACAAGCTGTTACTTTAACCATTAATGAACGAATTTTTAACTTTGGCAGTGGTGGAGCAACCGCTCAGCTTAAAGTCTCTGGTAATTTAGAAAATAATCTCAATCCAACCTTTAACTTAAAGTTTTCCAATGGCAGTGTTGAACGCTTTGAAGTTGGTCTGGCTGGTACATTCAAAATGACCCTGAATGGGGGTTTTACAGCCACTGGAACAGTTGGAAAAGGCGAAACAATTATTCCGCTTCTCAAAAAACCACTCGAGTACACACGAACTTTTGCAATTGGCGCAATTCCCGTGGTGGTTGTTGTGACCTTAGAACCCGTCATTGGTTATGCGATGAATGTTCAAGGATCGGTCAGTGCTACAGCCAGTATTTCGCCAACGCTCGACATGAAATTCGGTACAAAATACGTCCGAGGCGCAAGTCCCTTGTGGACACCTACTAATCAAGCACCAAATTTTACGCTCAACCCTAGTTTTACCTATGGTGCTAAAATCAATGGCACAGCCGAAGTTTTCGCTAAACTTCTGGTGGGCATCAAAATTTATGGAGTTGCAGGACCTAACATCGAAACTAAAGCCTTTATGGGTATTAACTTTAATCCAGCCAGTTCAAATCCATTGGCTACCTTACAAGTTGGAACAAAAGCCACCGGCACATTGGCATTTGACTTAAACGTTTTAGGGGCTGGCATTAATGTCAATCTCGGGCAGACGACCTTGCTTGCACCACCTGCCAAGGTTTTTAATTGCACCGCCAGTGCTTGCGCTGCCCAATAATGGAGCGTTAAACTATTCGTACATGAAAAAAAGAATTGTATCGGGGACGCTGTTAGGCGTTGCGGCGCTCATTGCTTGTAGTCCAGCAGCCTTAAATACCCAAGGTATTCGGGGCTTAACTGCTCCTGTTAGCATCCAAAAAGACCAATGGGGTGTGCCGCACATTCGAGCCAAAACTGATCTGGATGCTTTTTATGCCCAAGGTTTTGTTCATGCCCAAGACCGACTCTGGCAAATGGAATTAAACCGCCGCACAGGGGCGGGGCGTTTATCCGAAATTCTAGGAGCCGCCGCCCTAGACCAAGATAAATTCTTGCGAACATGGGGCTTTTACCGCGCTGCCGAAGCTGCCTACCCTGCCCTCGAGCCGCGCAGCAAAGCCATTCTCGAGTCCTACACGGCTGGGGTTAATGCGGTGATTGCCCAAGGGAATTTGCCACTCGAGTTTAGTTTACTTGGGGTTAAACCCGAACCGTGGAAACCTGCCGATAGTCTGGTCTGGTCTAAAATGCTGGCGTATAATTTAAGCAGCAATTGGAACAGCGAACTCGAGAACTCCGAAATTGCTCGTAAAGTTGGTATCGCTGGATTTAACGCGCTCAAACCACAATACGCAAAGCCCTACCCAAGCATCCTGCGATTAGATGATTATCAAGGCAAACTGGACGGTCTCGAGCCACAAACAAAACCCACTGTTATTTCTGCGGCTTTGGCTACCGCCATGCAAACCGTAGAAGCCACTGCTAAAACCCTGCGCGAACAATACGGTGTGGGTTATGAGAACGGCTTGGGCAGTAACAATTGGGTTGTGTCCGGCTCGAGAACCGAGTCTGGTAAGCCACTGTTAGCCAACGACCCGCACCTTGGATTCCAAGCCCCAAGCCTGTGGTACTTAGCCGATATGAAAGGCGACACACTATCCGCCATTGGCGCAACCCTGCCTGGCGTTCCCGGTGTGGTTCTTGGGCGTAATGAACGGATTGCATGGGGCGCAACCAACACTGCTCCAGACACCCAAGACTTATTTTTACTTGAAGTTAAAGATGGAGCGTATAAGACCCCGAGTGGTATGGTCAAAATCGAGTCTCGAGAAGAAATTTTTAAGGTCGGTGGACGCGAAGAAAAATACACCATTCGCAGCACGGCTTACGGTCCAATTATCTCAGACTTGGCAGCTGTTGGGGTAAAGCTCCCAGAGACCCAAGCCATTGCCCTGCGCTTTGTGGCACTCGAGCCAAACGACACCACCCTCGATGCCTTTATTGGCTTTAATTATGCTAAAAACTGGGATGAATTCAAGACTGCCCTACGCCGTTATGTGACCCCGCAACAAAATTTTGTGTATGCCGATGATACTGGCAATATCGGTTACTATGCGCCCGGTAAAATCCCTGTTCGCAACTGGGATGGGCGTTTCCCTGCCACCGCCAGCACAGGCGCAAATTGGAGTGGTTACGCTCCCTTTGAAGACCTGCCTAATGTCCTCAACCCACGTGAGGGCTTTATTGTTACAGCCAACAATCGCACCCTGCCCTTTGGCGCAAGCCAAACCGAATACAGCACCTACACCGAAGGCTACCGCGCCCAACGTATCCGTGAACTGATTCTCGAGACTCCAAAGCACACGGTTGCCAGTATGCGGGCAGCCCAAGCCGACAACGAAAGCCTTGTCTCGAGGGAATTAATACCTGGTTTACTGGCATTAAACGCAAAATCTGATGCTGCCAAACGCCTACAAAACGAAGTCAAGCAATGGGATAACAAAGCAAGTATAGACAGCACAGGCGCGACTGCATTTGCTTTTTATTACCGCGAACTGACCCGAGTTCTCGAAGACGAAATTGGTAATAAATACTATGACGAGCCGAATTTTCTGATTCCCGCTTTTACCAAAGGTAGCCCTTACTGCGACGACAAACGTACTGCCGCCCTCGAGACTTGCGCTGTAATCATGCAAAATGCCCTCGAGAATGGGGCAGCAGCCCTAGAGAAGCAACTGGGCAACAATGTAGGGGAATGGACTTGGCGCAGAGTCCACATTGCCCAGTTTAATGCTTTAATTGGCAGCAACCCAACAATAGGCTTCTTTGTCAACCGCAGCATCCCCACCAACGGCAGCCGCTTAACGGTAAATGTGGCGAATTACAACCAAGAAACCTTTGTGCAACGGGCAGGGGTTAGTTTTCGCAGTATCATGGACTTCTCGAGCCTCAATAAAAGCCGTTACATACACCCAATGGGACAAAGCGGCGACCCATTCTCGAGAGATTACGACAACCTTTTACCACTCTGGCGCGACGGGTTAGATATACCAATGAGTCAAGTCACAGGGGATTGGGGGACTGGGGTTACGCTCGAGCTTAAGCCTTAAGTGTTCAAAGCAGGTGCAGTATCCTTAAGGGGTGCTGCACTTTTTTGATGTGGGTCTGGAGTGGCTTTAGCCCGTTCGATACCTACCCAAGCCATGAGAGCCACCACGACATGGATAGGTTCGACCTGCATGACTGAGAACCAAAAGATGTAATAAATCTGAATGGCAATGAGTGCCATAGATAGAGTTTGTTGTTCAAAGGTTTTTTGATAAGGCTTTAGTCGGAAATAAGCAAAAATTGGATAAACGTAGAATATTATCCAAAGGATTGCCCCAATTAAACCAATGGAGAATGCTTTATCTAAGAAAAAATTATGTGCGCGATCAAGGGTCAAGCGAACAGGTCTAAGTTCACCATCTTTGTACGTCACCAAGTACATGCGTTGGCGTTTAAGCGAGTTTTTGTCATTTAAGGAGGTAATCTTCTTAATATTATTGCTTGATTGCCATCCGTATTCTCTTTCATAGAAAGGCATTAACTGTTCAATAGGAAGTTGCTCGGCAATTTGTAGTTTGAGATTTCCGGTACCACCACCCAACAAAGGAAACCCCCAGCTTTTTGGTAAAAGTGCTATCGAAAAGTTCCATATTTCGAGCCTAGTGGATAATGTTTGTGGATTTGTAAAATCTCGAGTTAATGTGGGATTTACGGGTAAAATATTGGCAGAAAAATTAATTAACACAACGCAAAATGCCAAAAGACCAATCTTTTTCAAATCTCTTAGACTAAGAAAAATCCAAATGATGAGGACGATACTTACGGCAATGAGTGAAGAACGATTTTGTGTAAGATTTAGACCAAAACAAATAATCGGGGCAAAAACATAAGATAAAGTTGAGAGTACATAATTTTTACTTTGTGTAGTATAGATAGAAAGTATAATTAAAGGAATCAATAAACCTGCTGTATAGCCAGCATGTCCAGTGAGTCCCATTGGTAAATCAAATCTAAAGTTAATTTCAGTAAAAAATAGGTTTAGCGGAATCCAAGTATATTGATGAATTAAAACTATGCTCTGAATGACTCCTGCAAACCCTAATGAAAAATACAGAAATACTTTTGTGTTTTCATTCAAGATTTTTATACAATAGTAAGAAAAAATCATAAGTATGGCAACTAAAATTTGATAGATGCTGCCATCAAATCTATCGTCAACCCCTAAAATTGTGAATATTCTTTCATCCTCAAGAGGATTCAAAAATTGAATACTTGATAAAAGTATGTTTATAACAACAAAAAAAAGTAATTTCTTTGGCATTTTAATTGTTTTTAGTGCCAAGATGGTGAAAATAAACGCAATGAACAATAAAGAAATTCTCGGTAAACTCCAAGAAATCAAAGGATTTATTATAGGATAGTATAAGTTTGGATATAAAACTATAAAAACAATAAAAAATATCAAAAAAATAGTCTTTGTGCTTATTAATT
>JBEGTV010000127.1:0-7082 GCA_041179225.1 Deinococcota bacterium
GGTCTGTGCCAAGTAAATGCTGGCTCGAGGGCGGAAGTAAGCGTTGTCCCAAGTCTTGAACAATTGGGTCTGGTGAAATAACGGTTGCCAGTAAAGCAATCAGCACCAATAAACCTAACAGCACCACGCCAATAATTGAAGCAGGGTTGCGCCAAAAGCGTTTAGAGGCTTTGGAGGCTTGTTTTTTAGGAGCTTCGATAGCACTAAGCATACATAATCCTTGCAGCCTTAGGCATAGGTTATCCTTGGGTCAAACAGTGCATACAGTAAATCGGTAATTAAGTTAATCAACGAATATGCCACGCCAGCCAGTAAAGTCACACCCATCACGGCTGGAAAATCAAGGCTGATGGCGGCATCGGTGGTGTAGCGTCCAACCCCGGGCCAGCTAAAAATTGTTTCGGTTAGTACCGCCCCAGACAATAAACCGCCAAGCACCCCACCAAGCACCGTCAGCACAGGCAAAAATGCGTTTCTAAGGGCGTGTTTTATCACCACTCGAGACTGGGCAATGCCTTTGGCTTTGGCAGTGCGAATATAATCTTGGCTCATGGTTTCAAGCATCGCGGCTCTGGTCATGCGTGCCAGTAACGCCGAGCTAAACGCCCCAAGTACAAAAGCAGGCAGGATTAAATGTGTAAGACTGTCTGTAAACACTTCCCAATCTCTGGCGATCAGCGCATCTATACCAACAAAACCAGTCACTCGAGGCGGAGCAATAAGGTAAGCATCTAAACGCCCAGGTCCTGGTAATAAACGCAGTTTATTGTGCAGAAACTCGAGTAGCAAAATGGCTAACCAGTAAATGGGGGTTGCTCCGCCGAGTAATGCCATTAAGCGCACAATAATATCTGGGGCTTTATTTTGAGTTAGCGCCGCTAGGACTCCGGCTGGAATACCAATCAGCGCTGCAATAAATAAGGCTGTAGCAGATAATTCGAGCGTACCGGGGAAAAAATCGCGCAGGTCATCAATGATTGGTCTGCCTGTTCGTAAGCTCGTCCCCAAATCGCCGCGTAATAATCTTCCGACATAAGTAAAATACTGTGTGACCACAGGTTGATCTAAACCGTTTTTAGTGCGGAAATTGGTAATCATTTCATCAGTGGCTTTATCCCCAAGTGCAACCAGCGCTGGGTCGCCCGGAACAACCTGAGAGATAAAAAATGTTGCTAAGGAAACGCCCCAGACCACGAATAGAACAAAAAATAATCTTCTGATGGTGTAATTAAGCATTTTCAGGTCTCTTTTTGGGCTTTGGGCTTTTAAAAGGTCAAAAGGGTTTTACTCTTACCCTTTTGACCTTTGCCTTTTGCCTTACTTAGAAATTTTCTCGAAACGAACTTGACCTTGGGCGTTGCGTAAGTAACCTTTGACGTTGCTCGATAAGGTGACTGGTACTTTTGGTTGGTACAAAATAGCAAACGGACCTTCTTCGAGATGCAGTTCGGTCAGTTGCTTATAGAGACCAGCTCGTTTGGTACTGTTGGTCTCGAGTGCGGCTTGTTGGGCGAGTTTACCTGCGGCTGGGCTGTTCCAAGCGTTGCGCCATGCTAGGCTTTTTGCCCCATAATCAGACATTGGTGTGGCGTTGCCGTCCGGATCCGGAAAATCCGGAGACCAACCAACCAAGACCATTTGGGCTTTCTGAGCGCGGTAAATTCCAAGTAATTCGGATTGCACAATTTGTTTGATATTGGCTTTCAAACCAATTTTCCCAAGGTCAGATTGGATTTTAGCGGCTAAGTCCGAGCATGGCACACCAGCCGCACAAGAGCCTTGTGGGACGAGCATCTCAAATTCAAAACCATTGGGTTTGCCTGCCGCCGCGAGTAATCCCTTGGCTTTTTCAACATTGACACTGTAAGGGTTGCTGGCATTAAAGCCAAATAAACCGGCTGGGATAATTGTTTGGACTTTACGGGCGTTACCTCCAGCCAGAACATTAACCATGCTGTCTTGGTCAAGCGCCCAACGCACCGCTTGGCGCACCTTTGCATCCTCGAATAAACTGCCAGCCCCAGTGTTCATACCAAGGTATTGCAAACGCAAAGAATCGGCTTTGTAGACATTGAATTTATTATCAGTGGCTTTTTGTTTCACCATATCTGGGGTTAAATTCTCGGCAATATCAATTTCTCCGCTTTCGAGAGCAATTTTTTGCGTATTGGCTTCTTTCATTTCGCGTAAAATCACACGGCTTAACTTGGATTTCAGACTCGAGTTTGGATTGGCATCCAAAACCACTTGTTGATTCTGATCCCAACGATTAAGGACAAACGAGCCAGACCCTGCCGAATTGCGTTTTAACCATTCCGAACCGTAATCATTATTTACCGCTTTGGATTTAACCAAGACGCTATCCACAATGCCACCAATATTAAAGGTGAGTACGTTCAAAAAAGCGGCGGGACTGGCGGTTTTCGGTAAGGTCACTTCAACTGTGGATTTGCCAAGAGCTTTGGTGCTACCAATTTTCATATTGGCAACTTCATCAAATAGGAATGAACCGTTGCCTTTTAAGGCAATGGCACGATCAAAGGTGTACACCACATCGGCAGCCGTGACTGGGTTGCCAGATGCAAATTTCTTACTCGCCAGATTAAAGGTGACTTTCCAACTACTACCCGCATCTTTGATTGCCCAACGAGCCGCGATGCTGGGTTTTAAGGTGCTTAAATCCTCGCCTTCAAATTTTACTAAGGTCTCATACAAATTGTCAGTGATCAACCCACCACTAAATTCGTAACTGATTCCGGGGTCAAGTGAAATCAGGTCAGAGAAATCACCGCCGTATACCAAGGTACTCGAGCGGGAATTCTGAGCTACACCAACCGCTAGTAAGCCAATGCCAAGCAATGCAACCGCGCTTATCCGTTTTCGCATAACACCTCTCCTTATTCGTGAATCGCCTGATAGTCTACGCTATTTTTTGTGGTGGTGGTTCGCAATCCTCGAGCGTGATGAGTTCGCAATCCTCGAGCGTGGTGAGTTCGCAATCCTCGAGCGTGGTGAGTTCGCAATCCTCGAGCGTGGTGAGTTCGCAATCCTCGAGCGTGGTGAGTTCGCAATCCTCGAGCGTGGTGAGTTCAATCCTCGAGCAGTACCACGTTGCCACGTAAATGCTTCGGGTAATGATTTTTGATGATGTTACCGACACGTTTGCCCCAACCAAGGGCTAAACCGTTTGTCTCGAGTAGTACCCAGCCTGCTTTTCCTTCTCGAGTGATCGTTTCGCCTTTTAGGTAAGCAATGATTTCTGAATGCTCGAGTTCGACTGTATTGGCATAATTTTTGATTATTCGAGATAAACCATGATGTGGTTCAAGTCGATTTTTTTCACAGTGCGCTACTGGAATGCCTGCTCGAAGTACCCGTATTCCTTCGAGACTTGGGCTGTTTGGGTGGACAATCTGAATCTCTTGGCGAAACTCGATTGGAATACCTTGTGGTAACTCGAATTCTTGACTAAATTCCTTGAAGTTTTTGTTTTTGAGAGCTTGAATATGATTGTCCTTGGTTGGTTCATAACTACCGTTTTTGCGAAGCCGTGCCAGAAAATGCCCTTCGCCTCGAATCAAATGTGGATACAATCTCGAGCCAATACCAGCAATTCCAGTCTGAAAGCCTTGTAGCTCCTCGAGACTAAATTCTGGGTGCTGCTCCAGAAAAGCGGTAATGACATTTTCGTTTTCTTCGGTTGCAAAGGTGCAAGTGCTGTAAACCAAAATCCCACCATTGCTCAGCAGGGCTGCGGCATTCTCGAGAATCGCGGTTTGGCGCACTGCACAAGTCTCCACGTGGGCTTGAGACCAGCTTTCAATCGCGGCGTTGTGCTTACGAAACATCCCTTCGCCGCTACAAGGTGCGTCTACTAGGACGCGATCAAAAAAATCCCCCCATTTCTCGAGTAGCCGTGTTGGTTCTTCATTGGTCACAACCCCAATACAGCCTAATCGCTCAAGATTTTCGGCTAGAGCTTTACCTCGTGTGGCACTGATTTCATTGCAAACCAAGACCCCTTGGTTTTTCATCAAAGCAGCCAAGTGCGTGCTTTTTCCGCCCGGTGCAGCGCATAAATCCAGTACCCGCGAATTGGGTTGTATATCCAGTGCCAATGCCACAGCTTGAGCGCTCGGTTCTTGCACATAAAAAGCCCCTGCATGATGAAACGCACTCGCCCCTAAACGCGCTTCTCGAGAGGCATACAAACCTGTATCCGACCATGGCACAAGGTCATTCAAACCGTACTCGAGGGCGAGGTCTGCGCGAGAAATTTTTAGGGCATTGGCACGAATGGCATAAACCCGTTCGCCCATTTCTAGTTCAGCCGCAAAAGCCTCAAACTCAGTCCCTAAAAGACGCTGCATTCGCTTGAGAAAACCAATCGGGAGTTGCCGCATTGTCTTTACTGTACCGCAAATAACTATTTTTCAAACTCGAGAATGCTAGGCTAAGCCCATGATTACGATGTACACAACCAGTTGGTGTGGTGATTGCCGAGTAACCAAGCGTGTTCTTGAACAAAAAGGCTTGGCTTTCACCGAAGTAGACATTGAACAAGACCCTAATGCCGCCGAGATCGTCATGAAAGTCAATAACGGCAAACGCAGCGTTCCAACCCTTGAGTACAACGGACAAGCTGCTAGCATGAGTGGCTTCTCGAGAGCCAAATTGGATACTTGGCTCGAGCAAGTGGGGCTTTAAGCGCAGAGGAAAGATAAAAAAAACTAAATCTTCTTCTTGCCTTTATCCCTTAAATTCTTTGGCTTCTTCTAGTCCTAATAGCACTCGTCCAGCACCTTCGGCGAGGGCTTCCATTTCCAGTTCACCCGGAATGACAATGACAGGTGCAATCCACGAGAGTTTATGCTCCAAGCGTTGCACCAGTTCAGTCCAACGTGCCATGCCTCCAGTTAAAACAATCGCATCTGGGCGAGTGGTGACACTGCTTTGGGCAGCTATGGCTTTGGAGACTTGAAGGATGAACGCAGCAATCACTTGGCGAATCACAATATCTTCGGCTTCGCGTTGTTGAACCAGTTTCAGGTCAGAAGTACCAAGTAAACCCTGAAAACCACTTTCTTTGGTCAGTTGCTGCTCGAGAATCGGACGTGGAATGCTGTACGCAAGGTCAAGTAGTGCTTCGATGGGTAAACCCCCAGACCTTTGAGCGCTAAATGGACCTTCGTCTAAAAGTGCGCCTGTTGTATCCACAGCCCTGCCTTGATCAAAGGTGGTAACACTGACCCCACCGCCAAGGTGTGCGGCAACCACCACGGCATCCTCGAGTTTTTTACCGACTTCAAGTGCCGCTCGTCTAGCACAAATTCGGCTATTTAAGGCATGGAATCTCGAGCGGCGCACCACATTCGGAACACCCGTAATTCGGGCTTCTGGCAGCAATTCATCTACGGTTGGTGGGTCAACAATAAAAGCTGGGATTCTCAGTGCCATACTCCACTCGAGAGCAAGAGCAGCCCCAAAATTGGCTGCATGAACCCCATGTAAGTGCTTAAGGCTGTGCTGCGCTAATTCTCTGGTGACTTTGTACGTGCCAGCTTCACACGCCCCAATCAGACCACCTCGAGCCGCAATCGCATCGGGCTTGGGCCATTCACGGGTACTTTGCCGCAGCGCCCCACGGATTTTATCAAGTGCATTAGCATCCAAACCCGAAGACATATTGGGTGCTGCACCATCTAAACTAAACATCAGTTCTTCAGCATCTTTGGGTTTAGGTTGATGTTCGACTTCTTGTTTTTCGACAAAAGCACTGACCCCTTTTGGGGTTTGCACTACTGTGGCTAAGCCAAGTTTGGTGCTGGTCGAGCCGGGATTCAGCACGTAGATAATCATGCGTCTCTAATTTAGCACACATTGAAAGAAGGATTTTACGCCTATCGAGGGATTGTTACTTATACCCATTTAAGGATTGTCACTTATACCAATTTAAGGATTGTTTACATGGCATTCCTTGGCAATTCATGGTGGCTTCATATGATTCTGTGAGCATAACAACCAGCCTAAGTGGTGTGCTAACCAAGGCTACAGATGGTGTGCAAAATACTGTGAATAACTTTAGTGTATGCCATGATTAACTAACGAAAAGACTACACTCGAGAATAATCGTTCACACAGGTACTCGAGAATACACGGAGGAAAAAATGAAAAATCGCTTTCTGGCTTTAACAATGGTTTTTACGGCACTGGTGGCGGCTGGTGTGTTGTATCAAAGTTTCTCACCGCCAATCAGTAACGCGCAGTTAAACTCTGGTTCAAATACAAGCACGACCACGCCAGCCGCACCTGCTACCCTCCCAAGAGCCAGCACGGGTTTTGATTACGGCAGGGCAAAACTCGAGAATGAACGCAATACCATCGAAGTGGTGCAGAGCTTTGACCAGAGCATAGGATACATTCAAGTCAGGGCAAAACAAAACGCTTCGGGTCAATGCGACCCATCTGATTTTACGCAGTACATGATGTGTATGCAGCAACAACGCGGTGGCTCGAGTGGCGGCGGTTCAGGCAGTGGCTTTGTCATAGATGAATCTGGCTTAATGCTGACCAATAACCATGTTGTGACACTTGACTCAGACACAGTTGGCGAATTACAAGTTCAGTTTCATAATGACCCTAAAAAATACTCAGCTAAAGTTGTCGGACGCAGCCCCATTTATGATGTGGCTTTAATTCAAATCGAAGCTCCCAATAAGAAATTCACACCAATTCCATTTGGCAATTCAGACACCCTCAAAGTCGGACAGAAAGCCATTGCCATGGGCAACCCATTCGGACTCGAGTTCAGTGTCTCAGAAGGAATTGTTTCCGCGACTGGTCGCAGCTTTGAAGGCAGTGGCAACCTAGCCAATAATGTGATCCAAACCGATGCAGCCGTCAACCCCGGAAACTCTGGAGGACCACTGCTGAACTCTTCGGGCGAAGTGATTGGTATTAACACCGCGATTCTTTCACCCGGCACGAGCATGACAGGGACTGGACAATTTGCTGGAATTGCCTTTGCCGTACCGATTAACTTGGTGGGTAGTTTACTGCCAGACTTAAAGGCTGGAAAAGTG
>JBEGTV010000128.1:0-7059 GCA_041179225.1 Deinococcota bacterium
ACCACCCCAAGCCGACCTTGGAATCATGGCAAAGGCGTTGCGTCATCCCGATTTTTGGTTATTGGCAATTACGTTTTATATTTGTGGGGCAACCAGCAACGGTTTAATTGGGCAGCATTTAATTCCTCATGCGGTGGATCATGGGCTAGCTCAGCCTGTGGCAGCCAGTATGGTGGCTTTAATGGGGGCTTTTAATTTTGTTGGAACTATTGCGTCTGGTTGGCTGACAGACCGTTACGACCCACGTCGGTTGCTTTTGGTTTATTACTTTTTTCGGGGTGTGAGTTTGCTTTTTTTGCCGTACATGCACGATGTTGGCGGGTTGAGTATTTTTGCGGTGCTGTTTGGTTTGGATTACATTGCGACTGTGCCACCCACGGTCATGCTGGTGGCTAAAACCTTTGGGCGACATAATGTGGGCATTGTTTATGGTTGGGTCTTTGCGGCGCATCAGTTGGGTGCGGCAATGGCGGCTTGGATTGGTGGTTTAGCTAGGGATAACTTTGGTGATTACACTTTAGCGTTTACAGTGGCTGGCATGATTGCTGTGCTTGGTGGGTTCTTGGCGTTGGGTATTCGTCGGGAAACCCCAGAAGTGGCGATTCGTTGAGATATAAATAATATGATATTTTTCACATTTGCATCACTGACGCTATTTGTAAGAGTTTTTGTAAGGAATTAGTAATGATTGTTGGATAGAATCCTACGGATAGGGGTCTATCGTGAAACTTTTAGGTCAAATTACTCGTTTAACACTTAGCGCCCTTCTTGGAGCGGTGTTTGTTTCGTGTGGTACACTAAAAACCAGCGAGATCAGCAAAGAGTATTTGCTAACTCTGAATTTAACCGGTCTTGACACCCAAGAAAAAGTCTTGCAGCGTTACGGTGGAACAATACTGTCGTTTAACCCACAAGCAGGTTTTGCTATTCTTAAAACGGATCGTTTACCTGTTGGAAACGATCCAGCAGTTAAACACCTCGAGCCAAACATCAAACTCGAGACTACCGATGCCAAAATTAGTCTTAATCAGCCTAACATTACGACTCAAGGCGCAAATACGGGCAGTGCTGGTGTTGGCATGAGCGGTTGGTCTACATGGTCAAGTGGTTGGTCTACATGGTCAAGCGGTTGGTCTACTTGGTCAAGTGGTCAGTCCTTACCGTCTACTCAAGCTCAAAGCAGCAATGTCTATATGAGTAGCCGAGTTCCACAGGCACATAAAATTGCCCAAAAATTTGCGGCTGGTGTGGTTGTTGCGGTTCTTGACACAGGTATTGACTTAGCCCATCCGGGTTTTACAGGACGTTTAATAGATTCTTCAAAGCGCTGGAATTTTGTAAATAACAACAATAATGTAGCCGAAATTAACAATGGTGTGGGTTATGGACATGGCACAGCCGTCGCGGGCGTTATTTTACAAGTTGCCCCTAAAGCCACGATCATGCCACTGAAAGTTCTGGATTCAAATGGTAAAGGCGACTTAGATCATGTGATTGCTGCGATTGATTATGCTGTTAAAAATGGCGCTCGAGTGATCAACATTTCTTTGGGTTCGACAGAATATTCCGATGCCCTATGGACAGTTATCAACAATGCTATTGCCAATAATGTGTTTGTTGTCGCGGCGGTTGGAAATGACGGTAAGAAAAATGCTGCCACGTACCCGGGCGCAATGGGGTATTGGTGGGATTCAGGCAAAATGATTGGGGTTGGTAGTATCAACAACAATGATCAAGTCTCGAGCTTCTCCAATAGCGGTGATGATGTGTTCATGTATGCCCCCGGTGAGAATGTACCAACCTATGCTCCTAATAACCGAACTGCGCTGGCGACAGGAACATCCTTTGCTACACCTTTGGTGGCTGGGGCAATGGCTTTGGCTTACGGTGAAACACAACCTTTTATGACGCAACAAGTTGGTCAAAGTCTTTTTGATTCAAATGACCGAACCCGAGTGTGGTGGCGCAACTATGCCGAAGTAGACGCTAGCGCAACTTGTACCACTCCTAATAACAGTTGGTGTTTTGGAGAAGGTACACTCGATGTCGAAAGACTCCTTTTGAGTATCCCTGGGTTTATTCCAGCCAATCATCAAAGCAAAGTAGAATTGATTAGAAACGGTGGGTTTGAATTGGGAATTTTTCAAGGTTGGACATCTATCACGGCGCTCTTAAACCAAATGTCATTCGCGGGTGCAAACAATGCACAGTTATTAACAATGGGTAGCTTGTCGCAAAAACTAACTGGTTTACTGCCCAATACCAATTACCGTTTGACGGCTTGGGTAACAGTGGATAATTCGGCTGAGTCGGTGCGCTTTCAGATTCGTAACTTTGGACGAACCAATGTCAGTGTTAAAACCACCACCCAACATTACTGGTATTACAAGCCAATAAGTCTGACCTTCACCACAGGTACAAGCAACACATCAGCAGACCTTGTGATTGATCGGGCAATAGGCTTTGCTCCTGTTTACATTGATTCGGTCAGTGTTACTCAAGTCTGGTAATTTAGGCTTTCTCCGCAAGCATGGCTTTCCAAGTCAGTTCGTCACGTCCAACGGCAAGTGATTTACCAACCCGCACCAAAGGCAAACGAAGCAAACGTGGTTCGTTTTGCACCCGAATAAACCAACCATCTTCACTGAGTTTCAGGTACTCGAGACCAGCCGATTGAAAGGCTTTTCCGTTACGGTCAAGCACCAAGTCCCAACCGAACTTATCTAAAAAACGCTTTAGTTCACCAGCCGCAATTGGGCGTTCGAGTAAATCCACCAGATGAATTTTTATGTTGCGTTCCTTAAAGAAACGCTCACTGGCACGAGTTTCTTGTGATTTTTGAATGCCAAAAATTTGGGCTTCCATTTTTTAATCATAACGTACCTCGAGCTAAACGCCAAAAACCATGTGCCAAAACAACCAGTAATAATCCTAGGTTTCTAAGCCATTGCCATAACCAGAACCGCGAAGGGACTTTAGCTTGGTTTTCTAAAGCCAACACAAACTGCTCACTCCAAACTGCACCCTCGAGTAGACCAGCTAACCAAACCTTGGGAATTCCTGCTTTTCCGACTCGAGCGCCGACAATCCCGCCGACAATTGCAGCAGTTGAGTCGCTATCTCCAGCACATTCTAAAATGGTTTTTAGAGCCAATTCATAATCATCAAAAAAGCTGTACACAACATGTAAACACACGGGAACGGTGTGCAATACATAACCTGTAACACCTTTATTGCCACAAATTCGTTTGGCAAAGGCTTGGCTGGTCTCACCTTGTAAAAGACTGTTCTGCACATCAATAAGGCTTTCCAAAACAGCACTGGCTTGAAGCGGAATGGAGACTTGGGCTTGGCTTAAAACATCTGAAAAAGTTGTTTGACCAAAGCTAAAACGTTGTGCAACCAGTGCAACAACCCATGCACCCCAAATGGCTCGAGGGTCGCTATGGGTAATTCTGGCACTTTTCAAAACATAATCTTGTAATTGCATAGGGTCTGTTATTAACACACCGAGAATGGCGGCTCGCATGGTTGCTCCGTTACCCGCAGAGGCTACCCCCGAACGACTTGGTGGAACACCAAACAGCAATCGTAGACAAGACCGAGCCGTTGCTAAACCAACTCCGGGAGGTAAAAGTAAAAACCAGTATTTCAAATGCTTTGCCAACACTCGAATAAATAAATCAGCATCCCCCTGAGCGGTCTGCCAAGCCATTGCCGTCAAAAAAGTATGTTCAGTGTCATCAGAAATCATGCCATGACCAATCAGCAAATAGTGACGATCTACTGAACCAAATAAACGTTTTTGTTGATCTGGACTTAAACCCTCGGCGGGTAAACCCAGCGCATCACCAATGGCTGTACCAAGCAAACACCCCAGTACCGCTTTGCTGTTCATAACCGAGTAGTAACCACCATCCAGCGAATATCTGCGCCTTCAAAACCGGGTAAGTGAACAGCTACAAAAACCGCTAAGGTATTACCAAGCAATTGAGCGCTTCGCATTTCATAACTTAAAGCACAGGCTCGAGATTTTGGTAAGGTCAAACCATCTTTTTGCAGAACTCGAGTTTTCCCAGACACACTTAAACTTAATTCTAAGCGAGTCGCAATTTCATCGGGGCAGGTTTTAGCGTCTTGTTTTTCAAAGCTGCTGTTTAATTCTAAGGTATGGGTGCGACCAGCATAAATAAATTCGCTGCGTTGACCACTGATGTTTGGAGCAGTTGGGGCAATACCCATAAATTTCCCTTGGTTGCCACGCACAATTTTATAGCGGGTTAATAAACCCTGCACTGTGCCTTTAATCGCGGTTCGAGCTTGAGCCGTGGTGCTGTTTTCAACTTCAATCATCTTTTCGGTCTGGGCAAGCAAAGTGTTTTTTGCCACATCCACCACTTGAACTTTGGCATAGGGATACCCAATACCGTCGGTCATGCCAAATTGCTCAAAGGCAAGGTAACGACCATCTTTGGAAAAACCAATAAATTCTAGGTTAGCAGCATCTCCTGCTCGAGCCAAGGAAAAAAGCAAAACAAAAGCCAACAACAACTTTGTAAGGGTCATGGGTTAATTCTAGCACTTATTCTAAGCAGGCAATACCAAGCGGGGTTTGCAAGGTAGCTTTTAAGCGTGGTGACTGAGCAAATTGCACAGGTAACTCGAGATTCAGCGCTTGTAATTTGGCTTGGATTGATTCTGGATTCGGATGAAATAACTCGAGCCTCCGCAATTCCAAACCATTATTCTCGAGACTACTGCTTGGATTTGGGCTATGCCACTGAATCAGGGTCGGGAATACACCACCACTTGGTAAATGCCCATCTTCTGGAATGGTGATTTTCCAAGAATACGCCCCTCGAGTCACGGGTGTGACAATCCCATCAAGGTTTTTTATTTGCTCGAGATTATCGCAACGTGCTACCCAATGAATTAAACGTGGCTCGAGAATGGGTTGATCAAGTTCAAACCATCTGGCTCGAGATGGCGCGGGGGCTTCCGGGTCAATGCTAATGATTTCGAGGTACGTGTCTGCGCCGAGTTTTGCCAGTAAATTATGAGTTCCCATCAGGGGGTGCTTACCGCCAGCTTGGGCTTTTACACCTGTCTGATGCTCAAACCACGCTGCGCCAATTTCTAAACTTGGCGCAGCAATTACCAAATGATCCAGTGTCATCTGATCCCCTCGAGCCACGCAGCAAAGTCACGTTGCCCTCTTGCGTACAAGACGGGGCGTTTTTGTTGCTTGGTCAGTTTTTTCTTGTGCTGTAATTCGACTGGTTTCTCAAAACTTTGCAAATCTGGAACAAGCGCCCAATTGGTGTTCATCGGTTGAAAATTCTTACTTTCGGCAGTGGCAAGAAAACGTACCAAGCCACCAAGCATACTGGTGATAGGCGGTACAACACACTCGAGTCCAAGGGCGAGCCTAGCGGCATTCAAACCTGCCAACCAACCTGTCGCGGCACTCTCCAAGTAGCCTTCTGTTCCAGCCAGTACCCCAGCCGTGAATAAATTTGGATGCGCTTTAAATTGCAAAGTAGGCTCGAGCAGTTTTGGAGCGCACAGGTATGTGTTGCGGTGCATTACGCCGTACCGTGCAATTTCGGCATTCCCCAGACCAGGAATTAAACGCACCACTTCTTTTTGGTCGCCCCATTTAAGTCCGGTCTGGAAACCCACAATGCTCCAGAGTTGCCCGAGCTTATCTTCTTGGCGCAGTTGTGCCACGGCATACGGTTCGCGTCCCGTGCGTGGGTCTGGTAGCCCTTTGGGTTTTAAGGGACCAAAACGCGGGGTGTCAATGCCACGCCGAGCAATTTCTTCGATGGGCATACAGCCTTCAAAAAACTCCAATTTCTCCCAATCGTGCGGTGTGTGACTGCGTGCCTCCTCGAGACAAGCAAAGAATTTTAGGTATTCTTCTTTGTTAAACGGGCAGTTCAAGTAATCGGCTTCTTGCCCGTAACGTCCAGCACGATAAACAATTTCCATGTTGATGCCCTCAAACTCGAGGACAGGTGCAGCCGCATCATAAAAACTCAGGCGTTCACCACCAGCAAAACGCTGTAAAATATCTTCGGCAAGTGCGTCGGAAGTCAGTGGACCCGAAGCCAGCACCACAATACCGTTCGGTACTCGGGGTAATTCTTCACGGTGCAAGGTAATGTTGTTGTGATTCTCGAGTAACCCTGTAATGTAAGCACTAAAACCATCGCGTTCGACTGCCAAAGCGTTACCTGCTGGAATTCGGTTGGCATCGGCGGCTTGCATAATTGGGGCTTTGGCAATTCGCATTTCGGCTTGTAATAATCCCTTGGCATTATTGTCGCCTTCTCCACCAAAGCTATTGCTGCACACCAATTCCGAAGCGTCTTGCGAGCGGTGCGCCGGAGTCATACGGGTTGGGCGCATCTCGAAGAGTTGGACATGGACACCTAAATTTGCTGCCGCCAGAGCCGCCTGTGAACCTGCTAAGCCAGCACCAATAACCGTAATTTCTTTCATGACTTAGTTTAACTCGAGCAACACGGGCATTTAACTTTGCTTTAATCTTTCTTTACTTTTCTTGCAAAATTCGTACTAAACAAGTATTTTTTTAAGTGTACCACCTGAGTTACGCTCGTCTAACGCTCGTGTGACGCTTGATCAGTATGCTGGTGCGACGTTCAAGCGTTGCTCAAAAGAATAAGGTGTGGCTTGAGCAGTACCAAGGAGATTTATGAAAAATGTTTTGAAATTTGGTTTAGCTGGAATCGCCGCCCTCGCCCTCAGCAGCAGCCTGACCAACAGCACCGCCCAAGGTCGTTTGGTGTTTGACGGAACATATGCTGTCAGTGGTAAAAATCCAGATGGTAGCGCCTACACTGGCACAATGACGGTTGTGCCTTATGGTGATGGCTACCGCCTGACCCAAGTTTATGGCAGCACCACCTACCGTGGTATCGGCAATGATGTTGGCGATTACTTGGCAGGTGCGTATTTGTCTGGAGGCGAACCAACCGTTACCTTGTACCGCGTTTCTGCTGCTAATACCCTGTCTGGGTACTGGCAAGATTA
>JBEGTV010000129.1:0-7055 GCA_041179225.1 Deinococcota bacterium
AGTGCCGATGCGTGAACCGCTTCTGGATTACTTAACCACTGGGGTGCATGGGCGTTTTTATGGTTTTAATGGCTGGGATGGACGCGGTGGTGTGCGTGTTCCGGGCTTATGAATGCTTGCGATTTTGATAAGCATGGATGGTTAAAGTTGTTAGGACAGTTGATGCACCAACAAAAGCTCCAAATAGGGCGACGACCCCTCGAGCCAAATAATAGCCATTTATGTTTGAGGAACTCCAACCTGAACCATTTGGGAACGCTTGATAAAAACTAGGAATACACCAAATAATCAACCAATGACTTAAAAACCAACTTAAAATGCCAAGTAGAAATGCTGCAATTAGCACGTAGACCATATAGCCTATCGTTTCAAGGATTATCTCAGATGACATTTTAGGAGTATAGCAAATGCAATTAGACAACGAGACAATTAAAGAATTTGTGATTGCTGGTCATGGCAACTTTGAAAAAGTCAAAGCCATGCTGCTCGAGAATCCAGAATTATTAAACACGGCTTTTGAATGGCGCGAGGGTGATTTTGAAACTGCCCTGCAAGCTGCTTCGCATGTCGGAAACGATGCCATTGCTCGGTTTTTACTTAGTCAGGGCGCAAAACTCGAGATAACCACGGCGGCGATGCTTGGGGATGTGGAAGGGGTCGAAATTTTTTTAACCCAAAATCCAGATTTAATTCAAGCAAAAGGCGCTCATGGGATTACTTTATTAACTCATGCAGTGATGTCCGAGAAGGCTGATTTGGTGCGTAGCCTAATTCTAAAGGGTGCAACCGAAGGCTCGAGTATGGCTCTGAACATTGCCACAGATATTGGCAACTTTGAGGTTGTAAAAGTGCTGCTTGAACACACCAAACCAGATGTGACTTGGCGGAATTTTAAGGGTAAATCAGCTTTGGAATTGGCTAATCCAGAAATTCTTGCGCTTCTCGAGGCGGCTCGTCATGCGTAATATTTATTTTCAGATCACCAAGAACCTTAAACTTGGGCGCGATAAAGCCCTGATAGGTGATAAAAACGGTGCGGTTCAGGCTTTTGACAAATGTGTTGCTGAATTGCGTGAATTGCCACCAGAACACACACGAGATGTACTGTTGGCGCATTCGTACTTAAATAAATACCAAACGCTGGCTTTAGAAAACAAAGACAATAAACGCGCCTTAGAAAGCCTACAACGTGGCGTGTCGTATGCCCGCAGCAGCAAAGACCCGACGGCTCGAGCCGTGGCAGAAGAGTGCTTGAGCGGCTTAGATTTAACGGCTTAAGCTAATTTTCTGGGGGCTGTTTTTTGTAAATACTGGTCTATCATCACAGCCGCAATGTTGCCACTGCCAGCCGCGATGCTGACTTGCTGGGTTTGTGGTTGGACATCCCCGGCTGCCCAAACGCCTTCAAACCATGCACCATCGGGTTGACCAAGCAGTTTGGTTTGTCCGCGCCAACCAGTCTTGATATGCCCACGTTCGGTGGTCTCGAGTCCAAGTTGAATGGCAAGCTCAACACGTGGGAATTTTGGACTGGAGACATAATAGCCATCGGCGGTGACTCGAGTGCCATCTTCTAAAACCAAGGCACTGATTGACCCCCTCGAACCTTCGATGCTGGCAATACTTCCGTTTAGAATTTCCAAGTTGTGCTGAGCGCGTTTGGCTTCGTACTCGGCTTTAATTTCTGTGCCACCAGTTAAAAGTAAGCGAACACTGGTAGCAAACTCGAGCAGAGGCAGGCTTTCGGCAACTGCACTGTTTGCGCTGCCCACACCAATCACAACGATGTGCTTACCGAGCAATTCTGGGCTTTCGCAGTCGGCACAGTAATAGGTGTTGCCTTTGGCAGCATACTTCAAAAATGGTTCGTACTGACCACCAACCAAGGGGTGATACCGAGCTACGCCAGTGGCTAGCAGCACAGTTTTGGCTTGGTGTTGTGTGCCTGTTTCTAAAGTGAGGGTAAACTCTGGAGCAATCCCAGAGATACTTTTAACATTGCCACGCTCGAGTTTAGCACCCGCGCTAATGGCTTGTTTTTCCATTCGTTTAATAATGTCAACGCCGCGTTCATGGTCAAAACCGGGGACGTTAAACAGTGGAGTTAGGGTGAATGGTAATGGTCCTGTGCGGCGGTCTATGATGAGTACCGAACGCTGATGAAATGCCAAATGCAAAGCCGCACTGAGTCCAGCCGGTCCTGCACCAATAATTACAACATCGTAAGTCACGCTTTTATCTTAACCGAAATTTTATTTTTAAGCTGCCTTGATTAAACTGTTCCCCAAGGTAATAGTTTTTGGTGTCCCAGAAAGGAAAAAATCCATATGACCTATACCAAAGGATTGCAACCCTAAACCCTTGTCAAGCTAAACTCAGGTCTGTTCGGTAAGAAGTGCTGGATAGATTCAAAGGACAAGATTTATGGAGAATCAACACATTTCAATTGGCTACTTTGCCGCCCTGACTGGATTATCGATACGCGCTTTGCGTCTTTATGATGAAGTAGGACTACTCAAACCAGCCGTTGTGGTTAAGCACAACAAATACCGGTATTATCAATATGATCAAATTGCAGTTGCACAACAAATTAAAACCTACCGAGAACACGAATTGCCAATTGAGGAAATCAAACTGATTCTTAGTCATCCACCAAGTGCCAAAGAACGTTTGGAACAACATCTCGAGCGCTTACGGCAACGTTTAAGCCAGCACCAAACAATGATTGGGCAACTTGAACAAATGCTTCTACAAACCCGTTAAACTATGGTTTATGTTCAACATCTGCGCGTATCAAACACGGCATTGGCGTGACTTATACAAAATTTGTTTACAAACAGGCGATAGCGGCGCGGATGCCACAGCTTTGTATCAGCATCCAGATTTACTCGGGCATTTTTATGCTGCGCCTTATGCGCTATTTGAACCAGAATTAACCTTTATCCTCGAGGATGAAATAGGGGCATGTGGCTATATTCTTGCCACCGCCAATTCCCAAACTTTTGCACAGCACATGGAAAACCAGTGGCTGCCAAAGTTGCGCCTAGAATATCCACTACCAGACCCTCAAGACCTCAGCCGAGATGCCAATATGATTCGCACGATCCACAAAGGCTATCAAGCTGACCCACAAATTAGTCCCCTGTACCCAGCCCATTTACACATTGATTTACTGCCAAGAGCGCAAAAACAAGGACAAGGCAAATTGTTGATGCAAACCCTGTTTGCCGCATTACGCGAAAAAGGTGTGTTTGGAGTGCATCTTGGCGTGGGCAGCCGCAACGAAAATGGGATTGCTTTTTACCAGCATATCGGATTCAAACTTCTCGAGACACATCCGTGGGGCATGATTTTTGGGCTTTTGTTATGACCCAAGTTTTTGTCTACGGCACACTTAAACGTCATCAAATCAATCACCGATTACTCGAGGGTGTAGGAATCAAAAGAATTCGTTATGCACGGCTTTGTGGTGTGGAACTCTTTGACATTACCGACCCTGTACGCCCATACCCATACCCAGCCTTGCTTCGTGGAAAAGGACAACTCTTGGGCGAACTGGTTGAACTCGAGACGGGACAACACCCCGAGGATGCACTTTTGGTTCTTGACCACCTCGAGATGGCTGGTTTTGAATATCAGCGTGTTAAATGCTGGATTCGGGTTGCAAACCGTCTGGAACGGGCATGGGTTTATATTTACACTTCAAAAGTTCTTCTGTACCGCGCCCAAGGCGTTCGGCGGTACGCATTAACTTGGTCGCCACGTCGCTACCGACAGTAATATGGTATGTTCACGTATTCATGGACAATACACCCAAAAGTTTTCAGATTCTCTGTTTGGATGGTGGTGGTATCAAAGGCTTATTTTCCGCCGCCGTGTTAGCCACCCTCGAGAATGACTTAGACATTAAAATAGAAGACCATTTTGATTTAATTGCTGGAACTTCAACTGGTGGAATTATTGCCTTAGGGCTTGGACTTGGCTTAAGACCCATCGAAATTGTGGAATTTTATCTCGAGCATGGAAATTCGATTTTTGATAATCAAGGTTTTAAGGGAACGCTTAAAAACCTGCAACACATCTTTAGACCCAAATACAGGGCTGAACCACTAGAAGCTGCCTTAAAAACAGTTTTTAAGGAACGCATTCTTGCCGATAGTACAAAAAGACTAATCATTCCAGCCACGAATTTAGATACCAACGATGCTTATTTATTCAAAACACCACATCACGAAAAATTGAAACGCGATTGGAAAGTTCCAATGTGGCAAATTGCTCGTTCTGCCAGCGCCGCCCCTACTTTTTTCCAAGCCAGCACCCACGTTGGACATGTACGTTTAATTGATGGTGCAATCTGGTGTAATAGCCCTGTGCAAATTTCAATAGCCGAAGCCATCGGTACCTTAAACGTTCCACTATCAGCGATTAAAGTCTTTAGTCTTGGTACAACTGCTGGCATGTCTCATCAGGGGTCACTGGAAAATGCAGGTTTGTTGCAATGGGCAAAACCGATTCTTGAAATTATGATGAGTCTACAAGTGAAAAGCGCTCATGCCCAAGCCAATAATTTAATTGGTGAAGAAAATGTTTGCCGCTTAAATCCGATTACACCAATGAATTTATTTGCCCTAGATAAAGCCAGCGCTCAGAAATTACAAGGTTGGGCATCAACGCACAGTCGAAAAATCAGTCCTGAATTTTCAGAAAAATTTTTGAACCACACTGCTGCCCCGTATCAGCCACTCTATTCAAATGCAGCCGTAAAATCCTAAAGTATTGGTTACTTAATCTGGTGTGTTAAAGTTAAAGCACTTGGTTTTAAGACAAGGGGGAACTATGAAAAAATTCTTTGGACTATCCGCAATTGCCATTGCATTGGCGGCTTGCGCCCCAAGCAGTAACGTCTCGAGTTTAGAAATGGACTTTGCGCCAGCCACACCACTGGGCGCACGAATTACGGGGTCTGGGACACTGGTCAGTTCGACCAGTGGTTTAACACGAATCCGTCTCGAGTTGCGTGGTTTACCCGCGAGTAGCAGCCTTGGGGCTGGGGTTTTTGTCGGTTCTTGCACCAATCAAGGTCATCTGCGGATTGAACTCCCAGACCTTCGCAGTGATGCAGGCGGTAATGCCACACTGGACACCAGTTTTAAGAACGGCAACACTCCGACCCAAGCCTATGTCAATGTCTTCCAAAAGACCCAAGCCGATGGTTACGGCACGGCTCTGGCTTGCGCTAACCTCAAATAAACAGCCTTTATAGAATAACCCTCGAGTTTTGAGGGTTATTTTTTAATAAATCGTTTGGTCAGGCGTTCTACTTCAGGCACACGAAAAATTACACATAAAAGAATGTAAACCGCTCCGCCAGCCCCGCCAGCCACGACACAATGCAGTAAACCATTGACCGCGCCTCTGGTGTACGGCAGGAGGCTCGAGACAGTTAAAGCGACAAAATAAGTTGCTACGGCTGCCACACCAACTTTTAAGGTATGTCCAACCAGTTTTTTCCACGGTAAAGTAATTTGTTTATGCAGTACCGCCACATAAACCCCGACCATTAACCAGCCATAAATAGCCGTGGCATAATTCATGGTCACAAAACCAAAACGTGCCAGCAGCAGATATAAACCAGTGTTGATTAAAAATGCCACCGTAGAAATAATCACGGCTTCTCGAGTACGTTCTCTTGCATAAAAAGCCCGAGTTAAAAGCTGCACCAATCCCCACGGCGCAATTGCCAGTGCAAAGGTCGGCAGTAATGCCACTGTCGGATTAAAAACCAAGTCTGGGATTTTCTTGGTTATCTCGAGTAAGACACTGGTAATGCTTGGCGAGAGCGCCCATAAAAGCGCCGATACCCCTGCCGAAAAAAACAACACCAATTTTGAGTATTGCATGACAGTATCCCGAAAAGGTTGCCATTGTTGTGAACTGGCAAACTCGGATAAACGCGGGTAAGCGGCAGTAGCAGGGGAGACCGCAAATAAACCTTGCATCGTTAGGAAAATTATTTCGGCATTGCGAAACCCCGTTAGCGTCCCCTCACCAAAACTGGTCAGTAAACCAATCAAAATCACACTTAAGAACTGCCTCGTACTGGTGGTAAAGGCAAATGGTGCCATTAAACCCAAAGCTCGAGACAGCCCAGAGTGCCACTTAAAACTCGGCAAACTGAGCAGTCCAGATTTTCGTAAACTCGGTAATTGCACCAACAACTGGGCAAAGCCACCAAAAGTGGTAAATAAACCAAGCCAGAGCGCTTGATTCGGGAACAGCACAAACCCTAAAATCGTCACCAAATTAAAAGCTAACGGCGCAAAAGCCGTTGCGCCAAATTTTTCTTCGGCGTTCAGTAAACCCATGACCAGCGCAGACAAAGAAATACCCATTAAAAAAGGCATACACAACCGTGCCAAATAGACAGTTAAATCTTTGTCCAATTGGTTATTTTGCGCTCCGGAAAAAATACTCGAGACTTGCAGTAAATCCACTATTTGCGGTGCAAAAATAATCCCCAAGCCAACAATTAGGGCGTTCACCCCCAGCAGTACCCCCAGTAAACTCGAGGCAAAGGCTTTGCGCTCCGACGGCAAAAGCCGCTTATAGACTGGAATGATGCTGTTAGAAAGTGCGCCCTCGGCAAGCAGTTCTCTGAATAAATTCGGAATGGTGCTGGCAACGTTGTAGGCATCAAGCAGTTTGGCATCAAAATTACTATTGAGTAATGCCTGACGTAACAATCCAAGCACTCGACTCGAGAGCGTACCGCTCATCACTGTCAGAATGTTACGGCTTGAGCTTTTGCGAACTGGGGGGGTTTGGCGTTCCACTGCCGTAAAGGTTATCACGCAGCATGAACCAAATATGATTTAAGAAGCTAAAACTTTTTCGTAATAGTCAATTTTGTATTCAACGTGTTCAAGACTATGTGTTAAAGCCGCTAAATTTGCCAGAACCTCGAGCCGATGGGTTTTAAGAATCTCAATTCGCTCTGGGATATTGCTCGAGTCTTGCTGCACTAACGTTGCAAAGCGGCGCATGGTGCGAATCGG
>JBEGTV010000130.1:0-7045 GCA_041179225.1 Deinococcota bacterium
GTCAATAGCGAATAGGATTGAATTCTGGTAACGAGTCTCGAGGAATTCTGCATGATAGTCTCACTTAATTCTGGTAAAAACCTATATAAAGTGATTCTACGCTATCATTCAATTATGAAAATGTCAACCAGTGCAAGCCAAACACGGACTCGGTAACGGGCTACCATCAGGGCGGTTTCAGCATTGGTTAGTGTGGCTTTGCCTAAACGTTCGCGGCTCTCGAGCTGGCGCAGGGTTTCGGCTTCTTCCTTAGTTCCTTGGTTCAAAAACGCGGCGCGTTGCTCGGCGTTTGAACCTGGTGCGCCTTTCAAGGTCAGCGTTGCGCGTACTTCTTCTAAGGCTTCTCGGGCGGTCATGGTCTCAGTCACTAGGCTGGTGTACTGTTCAACGGCTGCATTGTGATTCTTGGCGGCGGCTTCTAAGTCGGCTTGGGCATTTTTTAAGGCTTCGCTTGGCGTTTGCATGGTTTTAGTCCTTTTTTGCTGGTGAGGGGTTGGGGGTGAGTTCACCCCCGTACACGGTTTAATTCAAGCGGTCTGGATAGGTTAGCGCCATTTCTTCGTCACTCACATAAGTCTGAATATGGTCAATTCGGTCTGTGAGTTCACTGTCTGCGGCTCTTTCCAATTCTTTGAGTAAGCTGTGCATGATTTTTCCAACACGCTCGGCACAATTGGCAAGGGTAGACAGTTGGGTGTTGGTGCATCGTTCGGTAAAATCAGCCGCAAAGCGCTTGATGGTTTTAGGTGAGATGACATCTAAACCCGTTGCTTCGTTCACTTGACCATCAAGGTCAAACAAGGCAAAGACAGCCCCCACAGTCTCGGCGGTCATGTGGTCATGCCATTCGTATTCCAGTACGCCCTCGAGTTGGCTTTGTGCCAAGGCTTCGCTAGTGGTGGTCAAGAGTGAATTCTGGGCTTCCCAAACGGCGATTGGTAATTTATAGAGGTGTGCTAAACTCATGGTACGTCTCCTTGCTGGGGATGAATGGGCGCGGGATTCTTGGCGGATGACCGCGCCTGATTTATTGCCGTTTCTAACCGTCTTAACTCCTTTACTGATATATATAATATAACACAAATTAAACCTTGTCAAGCGGTTTTAGCGCCTAAGCAACAGCATTAAGGGCTATTTGTATCTTAGTACAATAATATATTTATGTGTTTGTGTATTGATGTATTTTACAATTGCTTTTGAGGTTCATACCCATGAACCTCTGCCAAGCGGCGAGCGTTTTGGTAGTTGAGGTTGTGAGCCGTACCAAATGGGAAATTTGCCCCGCAACGAAGTGCAGGGCGCAAATTTGTAAGACCCATTTTAGGCGATTGCTTTTGATTTGCTTTGAGAGGATTTTTAGATCATGTAGACCCGTCTGCCACTCGAGACCAGGCAAGCCGTTCATGATTTCTAAGCTACTGCTGAGGATTTTCTTTTTTGTCGTTTGAAAAAGAAAACCGAAAGCAGCGCCCCCTACGGGGGGCTGGGGGCGAACGTGGTTTGCGGTTGTTACACGCACCACATCACGGGTTTTGTAGTCAGCCTTTATACTCTCCTCATGACTGGCAGGCAGGTAACTTGGCTTTTGCTCTTGCTCGAGGGCGTAGGAACAATCGTGGGCTTTTTTATGACCTTTTATGTTGCTCTGATGGGTGTACAGATTTACAGTGCTATTTTGTTGCTGGCAACAGTGGGACTTTGTATCCAGTTTGGTCGGCATTCTGCACAGTTGTTTTAATGCACCATGCGTAACTCGAGTAATGTTCTCGAGTGGTCAAGAATTAGTATTTCCACACCACCCAAACCCAGAGGGTCAGCTAGGAAGACTTTGCTGTGACGGCGGCGAGCTGGTGAGCTGATGCTTTGAGCGTATTTCTCAAAGTAAGTCACAGGGTTTCAAAGGCTTATTGCGTTCTTAATGCTCCTTTCATTTGCGCCAAGCCCTCGATGAGAATTTCCACAATGGAAAGAATTCAAAAACCCTGTTAGCATCCACCCTATGGCAAAGAAACCTAATCTGACTATTAACACGAAGGATCTTCGTATTCAAATTGAAGGACCTTCCGAACACTTTTTCGGTGAAGACCTTCAAACCAATGCAATCAAAGCCTTAATCGAAGAGGCTGACATTCATGGTTGGACAAAGCATAACAATGAATTCCATGACATGACTGCCCGACGACTTTCCGCCCAAGTGCTTTTAAGTTTGTGTCTAATGGTCGCTCGTGAACTTGACTTGCTTCAGTATCAATCCATGACTCCGTATGAAATCCTTGACTACATCATTCAGGACTTAAAGGAAAATAAAACATCTCTTTTAGATAAGCCACTGACCTCCAATGACTTGTATGACGATGAGGATTAGGTTTTTACTTGAGTAAGATATGAACCCATTTAGGCTCAAATTATTTTTTGAGTCCTTTTTGCAGTGCAACAATCCAAAAAACACATATTCCTGTATACTTGGGTTATCAGGTAAGTCTAAAAGAAGTTTTTAGGTTTTTAGGTTCATTTGGTTACAAAACTGTTTGCTAACTGTAGCAGCCAAAAATAAAGGTAAGTTCTTTTTTATCTAAAGTTAAATATTATGAAAGCAGACCCTTAAATCGGCGTTTATAACAGCTTTATCCTACTTTCCTTTTTACAAAATTTAACCTACCGTTTATGCTAATATCGGCAATTTTTCGATTTGACTAAGGAGGTGTAACTGGGCGTTTAATCTTAATTTGATGAAAAGTCAGACTTCTCGTTTTTAATAATCCCATTCAGTTCTATATCCCGGAGTGTACATGAAACCTCGAAAATGCATTTGGTTAGAAGCTCAAATTAATTTGTACAGCACTTCATTCACTAATTATTTTGGTTGGCGCGTGTTTCATTGGCTCGAAGAGACTTTCCTTTCAACTTTATTTTGGAGGCAATATGCCGCTCTGGGATCAATTAAGTAATAATGAAAAGTTTGGCGAGGATTCAAATGATCCAAATGGATCGCGTTACCATGTGCCTTACCGATTCAGTCGTATGCAAAATTGTCTTTTTGCTGAGGCATTGGCACGTGAAGGAGTTCGCTACTTTAAAAATGATGCAGATGCTATTCGTAGCATGGTTTTTACAACGAACACAAAGAACTTTTACAAACGTCTTATCGATAGTTCTGTCATTAATGGTTTAAGATTGCCGATAAAAATAAATGGCTTGTCTTATGGACAAACATTAATAGCAATGGCACCATTACAAAAAACGCTTGATGACTTTAGCAAAAAGCATTACCTCGAACTCGAGGAAGTCCTACTTATTGCTGATACTCAATACGCTCTCCGCCATTTTAAGCGGTTCGGGCTTTACGGTATGGCAGATTTGCACGGACATTCAGTTCTAGGTACACCATTACACGAAGCATATGAGATTCCGCTTGATTTTAAATCCGCAGCTACAGTTGAAATCACAGAAGAGGGGATGCAGTTAAGTGATGATTGGTATAAAATCCAAGAAGCTTATCCAGACCTTAACCCAATTAAGTTCTTAGGTATTGATCAAGTGATCGCAGATATTCCAGATTGCATAATTAAAGCTGCCCCGTATGGGTTGCGTTCACATAATGGCAAGGGCTTTGGAGTCAATGCGTTACAACAATCTGGTCATCTTAAGAACTCCGAGGTTGCCCGTTTTGTGAGGGTGTTAGAAGACATGCCAATGATTTTTCCTGATGTCATCACGCCCCTCAAAGTCAGCTATGGCAATCTCATCGCATCCAGTGCGATTGAGGAGCTTACGAATGCTCTTATGCGCGATTTAGCTCCGTGAATACTCATCGAACGGGGAAATGTCGAACATTTCCCCGTTCTTAGGATGTTACAGCTTTCTTTATGTAACAATTATGGAGAATAGAGGATTAAAATGAATTCACCTACCGTTCCTGATGACCTCGAGGATACCCCTCTAGGTATTAGTCTCGAAAAGTCCTTAATCGAAAGTCAATTGACTTTTGAAATGGATCATTTGATTTCTAAAATGATCAAAAATTCTCTTCAAGAATATCATCAAGGAGATTCTATATATGATTCAGAAGCAGTGATTATATATAAAGAGTTTTCTTTTGCCATTGATTTATTCTTGTACAACATCGAAAAGATTATGGATAATAACGATGGTTCTGTGTCTTTTCACTTAACTCCTAGGATTAAATCAGAAATTCTTGGGTTACTTTCGTCAGCAGAAAAGCTACGCTTAATCCATACATCCGCCGCGAGGTTTGTTGATTTCTCACCAGATTTAAGACACCATGCGGAATTTATAAATATTTTTTGCCACACTGCTGAAACCTTTAGTGATGTGATTGCGGCTGATTGCTTTACAATCAATGCAAAAGAAAAGCTCGCTATGTTAATTGAAAGTATCAAGGCAGGAGTAATTCCAAATTTTATTTCAATAGATTTTTGGGATACCCTGTTACGGGCGACAACAAGCGATTTTCTTTTTCTAATGCCCTTCAACGGGATTCCCCAGTTAGATACGGAGTGTGTCGAGCATCTTCTACATGAATTTTATTGTGCTTGGAATCGCATTGATTCTTGCGATTTTTTCTTATCATCTACGGAAAAAATGCAGCCTGATTCGTTTGAAAACATCGTTCCTCCTTCAGGTTCACCTCCTATTAAGGTGGCGGATGAAGGTTTGGGGTCAAATAGGCGAACTCTTTAAGTTTTCGTTGATGATATTACACATTGGTTTCGCTCAGGGATTTCTCGCAATCGTGTTTAGAATTGAGGTATGTATGTGTTAATTTAACGAGTTTATTCATTCCTGTATACAAACTTTGTATACAGGAATTTTTGTTTGAGTTTATCGCTTTACTTCCTCAAACTCAGGCAAACAGCGCTCGAAAAGTGGCTCGAGTCCTTTGATTTTTCGCTCCCAGTTCTCGAGCCTCGCATGTTCGCTTTGACTTGGTAACACCACCAAATTCTCGGGATCATTATTGAACCTGTTCCCGTCTCGATGATGTACCACTTCCTGAGCCTCGAGCGCTCGCCCTAGCTTTACTTCTGCGATCACCCGATGGGCATATTTTGGTGGTTGGTTGCGTTTCTCGCCATATTTGCGTGTACGTGGGTATTTTGCCATTGCTCACTTCCAAAGTCCACGCTTGGCAACTCGAGCGCTGCGGACTGCCTCGAGAATCTGATTCGAGTATCGAACATTTGGCGGGATGGTCAGGGCATCTGCAAATCCTGCCTTGGCAATCTCTACACTCGAGTTTTTACCAGCTAGCCAGAGATACGCCAGATTCCGCCCGTAGCGGTCTGTGCGCTGCACATCCCATTCAATTTGAACATCTTTTTTCTCGAGCAGGGTTTTAACAAAGGCTTTTGCACGTTTTCCTTCTGCCACAATCGTCTCGAGGTCGCGCCCTGTCCTGGCAGCTATGTCTTTGGCACGGTCATTCCTGGTTGATTCTGGTGTATCAATGCCAATCAGTCGAAACGACTTGTTGAACCCTTGTAAATAAACTGTATCCCCGTCAACCACTCGAGTCACGCGGTACGGGCTACCTGAAGGCTGCACCAAAGCCACGGGCTGCACCAAGAAAACCAATAAAAAGACTAAAAAACGTTTCATTTAAGCCTCGGGGAGTTTCTTACGGCGTGGTCTTGCACCGTACCGTTCAGCAAATATCAAGGTGAGTTCATTCATGTCACTAATTTTGCCCTCGAGCATTTTTTGTACGTTCAGCAAGTCCGTATACATCGGTTGGTTCTCGCTGGTTTGGTGCAGCAGCTCGAGCAGGGCTTCGGCTTGTCTGGCGGTGATGTCTAGTTTCATGATCGCTTCTCCTTGGTGTTCGGCTTTTCAGTTTGGGTTTGACCCAAATAACGGTATAAGGTGGATCGTGAGACATTCAGGGTTTCACAAATATCTTTGATGTCGTTCAGTGGGTCTTTGTACATCGCAACAGCTAAGGCTTTTTTCTTTTCGTCCAGCGCTCGAGGTCGTCCGCCGACTTTGCCTCTGGCTCGAGCCGATGCCAAACCCGCTCGGGTGCGTTCGCGGATCAGTTCACGCTCAAACTGGGCAATTGCTCCAAAGATATGAAAGAACAACACACCGTTGGCGGTGGTGGTGTCAAAACTCTCCTGCAAGCTCTTAAATCCAATACCTCGGTCTTGCAGTGCATTGACCCATTGAATCAAGTCAGTCAGCGAACGCCCTAGACGATCCAGCTTCCAAACCACCAAGACATCATCTTTGCGGGCAAACTCAAGAGCGCTTGCCAGAATAGGACGGTCTGATTTTGCTCCACTGGCAGTTTCAGTGAAAATTTTGGTGCAGCCCGCTTTCTCGAGGGCTTCACGCTGCATCTCAAGATGTTGGTCTTCTGTACTGACCCTGGCATAGCCGATAAGCATGGTCGTAGGTTAATCCCCACCAGTCCCAAAAGTCAAGAGGACATAGAGGTTTTAAGACTTTGATTCTAAGACAAGTTTTAAGACAAAAAAGACCCCTTGGGCGAGCAAAAAAGGTCAAGCGCAAAATCGTCCCAAAAATGGGCGTTTTTGAGAATCAAAAACTTTATATAATATATTCATGTTGATATTTTTTAAATAATATGTTATTGTTTTATTATGAATCAACAAACTCAAAACATTTATGGACAGCTAGTACAACATGCACTCGCCGAAACTCAGATTCAAATCGCGTCTGAAACGTTTGATGACACGCCAATCACAACCACTTTGCGGTTTTTACCGCAGGAAAAGCGGTTTTTTGAAGTTTTGGGTGAAAAACTAGGCATTAGTATGCAGGCAGCGATGTCTATAGCCCTACGAGGGGTGGCATCCATTGCTCGAGTAGATCCTGAATCGAGGACTAGAATGATTTTTGATCGGATTTTAGACGTTCTTGATTGGCATGGGATAAATTCAGCCCAGTCTGCGTTCTTGCTGCGCGAGTTTGGCTACAGCACAGCATCGTTTGCTGATCGACGTGAGTTTTTAGCACTGTTGACACCAGAAGTATTGCGATTTTTTGAAAAAACATTTGGTAT
>JBEGTV010000131.1:0-7025 GCA_041179225.1 Deinococcota bacterium
TTTGCGAGGCTCGAGGATGTTCTCGGCGCGAATCAGGTGGCGGTAGGCTTCAAAGCGCAAATAATTGCGGTGTGCGCCAATATGATTAAAAACCGCGCTGTCTTGGGAACGCCAAAGGTGTAAAAAGGCTTCTTCTGGAACTCGAAAAACTGCATTAAGTTTTTCAGAAGCATAGCGAATTCGTTGTTGCAAATGCCCAATGCCCGTAAAGGTGTGCAGCACCTCGCGCCAATTGGAATGATGGTGTGGTTTGGCATTCGGCAAGTACACCAGTTTGTTGCGCCGACTGGCATCGAGCATGGTGGATAAACGCATCGTTTCAAAGTGTTCTAAATGCTCTAACAGTGCCGAAAAACCCTTTAGGTGTCCGACCAAATCCTCGAGTTTGACCAACAGTACCGTGTCGCCTGTAATCAGTGGCACAGTCTCGAGTTTGGCTTCTAACGCCCGAAAAACACGGATGCTTTTGCCTGCCTCTTCGAGCGAAAAAAGTGTGCCTTCGGTGATTTTGGCAGCTTGAAAAATAGTATCTGGCAAAACCGTGTACTCCAAACCAGTATCCTCGAGCAGTGCAGGAAGTTGCGTTTCCCATGCAAATTCTGGAATCCAGATGCCCCGACTGGAGGCATTAAAGAATTTTTCAAGCATCGCAGTGTGGGCTTTGACTTGCCCTAGCACATCGGCTTTAGGGGTTAAGGCTAAAAGTGGGTGGTACATTGCCCCAGCCATAAACTCGACTCTTGAACGAAGGGCAGCCAGTCTCGAGAGGGCAATTGGCTCGAGGCGTTCAAACCATTCAAGCAACGCCCCAGATAAGTACAGGTTGCTCTTGAGTTTTGGATGGGCTTCAAGGGCAGCTAAAGCTGGCAAGTAGGCTTCGCGCAAGGCTCGTTGTACCCCTTCCTCGAGATTGCCGACAGGCTGATGGGCGTATAAGACAAGTGCAATGCGTGGTGTGGTCAAAATCAATCTCTCCTTGTGTTGAATTTGGAATTGAAATGCTGGGTGTAACCCATTCTCAACAAAGTCATTTAGATTTGAGATTACTCGAGACTGGCAAAAACAACAAGGGTCTGACGATTTTGAGATGTTCCACGACCTCTTGACAGCCCAAGACTGAGGCGGGTATTCTGCACACGTTTAGACAAACGTGTGCAGAAATTGCTTTTGCCGTCCAAGACGCATGGTTTGTCTTTTTGAGGTTTTTGTATTATGACCATGTCCCGTCGTCCAACCATTAAAGATGTGGCTAAAGCAGCTGGGGTCACATACCCAACGGTCTCGAGGGTCTTATCGAATAAACCTTACGTTGCACTAGAAACCAAAAAACGAGTCCTGCACGCGATTTCGGAGCTTGGCTACCGACCTTCGGCGGCGGCTCGGAGTATGGTCACGCAGCGCACCCATTTAATCGCCATGCTAGTACCGCACTTAACCGATCCAAATTTTGGTATTTTGTTCTCAGGAGCAGAACGTGAAGCACGGCAACACGGGTACAGTGTGTTGGTTGCCGACTTTGATTCAGCTTCGGACAACGGCGGGATTCTAGCCGAACATCGAGTAGATGGTGTGCTGGTACTCGAGCCTCAAAACTTTCATGGACAGCAATACCTGACCGAATTACCAATTGTTGAACTCGATGACGCACCGATAGATCATCGTGACGGCGGGCGTTTAGTTGCTAAGCACTTATTAGAATTAAATCATCGAAATGTGGTTTTTGTCGGTGGTCCAAGCAGCGCTCCGCACGCTTCTGGGCGGTACGCTGGCTTGCTCGAAACGTACCCCAAAGCACCTTGGTATTATGGCGATTGGACAGCCGAAAGTGGCTATGCTCTGCTCGAGTCAGCCTTAGAAACCAATCCTAGCGCTATTTTTGCAGCCAACGATTATGTCGCACTTGGTTTGGTTCATGCCCTTCGCAATAAGGGTTTGCACGTCCCCAAAGATATTTCTCTGGTCGGATTCGATGATATTCCCTTAGCTAAACATTTTACCCCAGCTTTAACCACTGTAGAGCAACCACTCGAGTTGCAAGGCTCGAGGGCGGCAGCCCTTTTAATCGCTAAATTACGTGGTCAGCCTCTACCACCTACCCAAGTCATCACCCCTCATTTAATCATTCGTGAATCCACATTGCACCACAAGGAGGCAACTCACAAAGAAATGTAGCTCATTGTTTCAATAGCGTTTTATGTTAATCTAAGATTCGCAACACAACTCAGGAGGAGTAAAGATGAAAAAGTGGCTTTTAGTGGCACTCGGTGCTGTTGTCGCAGGTGCAGCAGCAGTAATGGCTCAAGGTAGTGGCAAATTGGTTTACAACTCCAATGCTTCTGACCCTGATCCACGCAAATTCGACGAAGGTCAAGTGGCTCGTTTCCAAAAGGCATACCCCGGAATCAACGTCACCCATAACACTGTTGATCACGAAGGTTTCAAGACTGCCATTCGCACTTACTTGGCTTCGGATAATCCACCAGACGTATTGACATGGTTTGCTGGCAATCGTATGCGAGCCTTTGCGGAACGTGGCTTAGCTGCGGACATCGGTGATGTTTGGACTAAGAATGGGTTCACCAAGTCCTTTCCAAAAGGTATGCAGGAACTCTCAAAATCCAATGGGAAATTTGTTTTTGTCCCAACCAATTATTACTGGTGGGCGGTTTACTACCGCAAGGACATCTTTGCTAAATTGGGCTTAAAAGAAGCCCAAACATGGACACAATTCCTCGGTCTGTGCGACAGTTTAAACAAAGCTGGTATTACCCCAATCGTAACTGGCAGCAAGTTCTTGTGGCCCTTGGGCGGCTGGTTTGATTTCCTCAACATGCGTGTCAACGGACCTAAATTCCACTTTGACGTGACCGATGGTAAAATTCCTTACACCGATGCTCGAGTTCGCCGTGTTTTCACATACTGGAAGCAACTGTTGGACAGAAAGTGCTTCAATGACGACAGCGCTAGCTTGGATTGGCACGAAGCCGCCTCTGTGATGTCTGGTGGTAAGGGTGGTATGTACTTGATGGGTGATTTTCTCCGTGACCAATGGAAAGATGGTTTGGAAAAGACCCAACTCGATTTCTTTAGATTCCCAATCATTGATTCCAAGCAACCCGTTGGCGAAGAAGCCCCAACCGATGGTTACTTTATCCCAGCCCAAGCACCAAATATGGAAAATGCCAAGTTGTTCCTTGGGTATATTGCCAGCAAAGAAAACATGGAATTGGGCGTTAAAGACCTTGGTCGTCTCGCCCCACGTTCTGATGTGGATACCGGTTTGTACGCTGCCAAACCACAAATTGGCAAGGCTCAAGCCAGCATCATCAACAAAGCTGATGCCATTGCACAATTTTATGACCGTGACACCGACCCAGAAATGGCAACCATTGGCATGAAAGGCTTCCAAGAATTCATGTCCAACCCAGGCTCGGTAGACAGCATCTTGAAGCGCTTAGAAGCAGCTCGCCTTCGTATTTTCAAATAAACCTGCTTGATTAACAAAGCCCCGCCCTCAGATTCGGGGGCGGGTTTTGCGTTGTACTTTTGGTGAATCAGCAGTGCTAGCGGTTATAGCTCGACATTGTTGGTCTTTATAGCTCGACATTGCTAGCGGTTATAGCTCGACATTGCTGGTCTTTGCACCTCGAGTTGGGTGTAAACTACAATTCATTCAAGCTCGAGAAGGAGGATTTTCATGGTGCAAGCACCTGTGCGAACTGTCAATCGGCAGCAACGCGCTCTACGCCAATTTTTGACCATTCTTTCGTTTTTGGCTGTTCCACTTGGACTTTATATTGTCTGGGTGATCTATCCAACTTTTCAAACGCTCTTGCTGTCTACCACAGATTGGGATGGGCTTTCAAAGACGTTTAATTTTGTCGGTTTAGAAAATTTTCAACGCTTACTTGGCGAAGAACCGTTTCAGAAATCAATTCGCAATAACATTCTCTGGATCGTTATTTTTATTACCATCCCACCAACGGCTGGATTGGGCTTAGCAATGGTCTTAAATACAGATGTCAAATTTGATCGTTTCTTAAAAATTGCCTATTACTTACCGCTTGTGCTGGCGACTGTGGTAACAGCTTTGGTTTGGGCGCAAGGCATTTACAACCCACGCTCTGGATTACTGAACTCTTTTCTTGCCTTATTTATCGGCGATGCAGCCTTTAAGATTCAGTGGCTTGGCGACCCAAACTTAGCCATTTGGAGCGTGATTGGTGCGGCGGTTTGGCGACAAGTTGGGTATGTGATGATTCTCTATTTAGCGGGCTTAAAAACCGTTGACCAAGAAGTTCTTGAGGCTGCCAAAATGGATGGAGCAGAAGGCTGGACATTATTTCGCTATATGGTCTTCCCGATGCTTGCCCCAGTTACGACAATTGTTGTGGTGATTAGCGTCATAGACAGCTTACGTTCCTTTGATATGGTCAACATTATGACCCGAGGCAATCCATTTGACTCGAGTAATGTACTGGCAAATTACATGTACCTCAGTTTTGAAGATTACCGCATGGGCTACGCTGCCAGTATCGCCGTGGTGCTATTTGCGATTAGTTTGATCTTTATATTCTTGTACTTACGCGAAGTCATGAAACAGGAGGAAAGCTAATGAGTGCCAACGCGATTGACGTGCCAAAAATCGGCTCGAGAAAAGAAAAGAAAAAAGGCGTTCACCCAGCTATTTTAACCCTCGTTTGGATCGGAGCATTTATTTGGCTAATTCCAATTGCCGGTTCAATTCTGACCAGTTTGCGCGGCTTTGATGATTTTAATGCCAAAGGATTTTGGAGCATCCCAGAACGCATTTCTTTAGACAACTATGTCCGAGCTTGGGGCAAGATGGGCATAGATAGATACTTACTCAACAGCTTTATTGTCACCATTCCAGCGTTAATTGGCTGCATTATGCTAGCTAGCATGTGCGCTTATGCCTTGGTACGATTCCAATTTAAGTTAGCTAAACCATTGTATTACATGTTTGTAGCAGGGTTATTGCTGCCTTTTCAAATGCTACTTTTGCCAGTCTTTAAGCTCACCAACGATTTAGGGGTGTACAACACCTACTGGGCATTGATTTTCTTTCACACTGCTTTTCAATTGGCTTTTTGTACTTTTGTGTTGCGTAATTTTATGAAAACTGTTCCCGCCAGTCTTTTTGAAAGCGCCATGATAGACGGCGCAAGCGAATGGACAATTTTCTTACGCATTGCCTTCCCATTGATGATGCCCGGCATTGCCAGCCTTGCCACCCTTGAATTCACTTGGATTTTTAACGATTACCTTTGGGCATTGGTCTTGGTCACAGATAATTCATTAAAACCGATCACCACAGGTTTAGCCAATTTACGCGGACAATACACCACCGATTACCCGCTTATTGTGGCTGGAAGCATCATCGCTTGCGCCCCGACACTAATCGTATTTTTTGCACTGCAACGCTACTTTATTGGTGGCTTAACCGTCGGTGCAACCAAAGGATAGTTTTTTCAAAACCAAAAAAGCGGCTGCCCTCGAGTAGCCGCTTTTTTGTCTCGAGTCACAAATGATAGACTAAAGGTAATGCCCGAATTTGAATTCCAAATTTTCGACCCGACACTGCCAGAGCGTCGGCATCACAAACAAGATTTTATTGTGGCAGCAAGCGACATAGACGAACTCGAACATGTCAACAACAGTGTTTACCTGCGCTATGCCGATACAGCCGCGATTATTCACTCGGCAAAACTTGGAATGCCCTTTAACAAAATGAAAAGTCTGGGGATTGTTCCCGTGGTTCACGGACACATTATTAAATACCACAAATCGGCTGTGCTAGGCGATACGCTCGAAGACACCACATGGACAGCCGAATGTGCTGGTTTCAGAGCCGTGCGCTACCATGAAATGCGGCGGCTTGAGGACAATGCGCTACTGGTACAAATAAAAACCAATTGGGTTTGGATAGACCCTGTTACCAGCCGCCCCAAACGCATCCCGCCCGTTGTTCTCGAAGCATTTGGGTTCTAAATTTGCCTCAAAGCATTCTCAAATAACCTTAAGCCACTACGTCCACGCTCACCACGATGATAACGCGGATGTTGCCAATCAAAAATATGATTCTCTGGGTGCGGCATTAAGCCAAGCACATTACCTGCCGCATTGGTGATTCCCGCTATTCTCGAGAGGCTGCCATTTGGGTTGGCTGGGTATTCTTCGCCAACATAACGCAGTGCCACCAAGTTATTGGTTTCAAAATGCGCCAAGGTTGCTTCGTCGCACAAGAAACGTCCTTCACCGTGGGCAATTGGGGTGTCCATGCCGTCCTCGAGACCCGCCAACCAAAAACTGTTCGAGTTTTGATTCGCCTCGAGCGTTACCCAACGGCATTCAAAGTGTCCTTGGGCGTTGTAAGTCAGGGTACTGGTTCTTGGTTCAAAGCCGCCCGGTAAGACACCCGCCTTGACCAAGGTTTGGAAACCATTGCAGATGCCCAAGACTGGTTTGCCGCTCGAGACAAAATTCTCGAGTTGTTCGCCAAGACCTTCACGCAATGCTAAAGCCCACATCACCCCTGCCCCAAGGTCGTCACCGTAAGAAAAACCACCGGGGATAATTAAAAAACCATAATCCTCGAGTTTGCGCTCACCAGCAAAAAGCTGGTTCAAATGCACAATTTCTGGGTTTCCACCAGCCATTTCTACCGCCAAGGCTGCGTCATGGTCACGGTTTGTGCCGTTGGCATGAATAATCATTGTTTTGGTTTTCGTAGGGGCGACCCTGCCCGTCAGGTGCATGTTTTGGGTCAAGACAGCAGACCCCCGTGTCTGCCCTGTGTTTGCGACGGGCGAGGCAAGCCCCGCCCCTACGGTTGGGATTGGGGCTAGTTCGTCACGCCATGCAAGCTCGAGGACATCAATTGGGGTTTGTATGACTTCATCCATTCCAAAAAAAACAATAAATTCTGGTTCGGCAGTGACCAAACCAATTTGGGCGAGTGAAATACCCGCAAATAACGTCTCGAGTTGTGCTTGGTCTTCTGG